>JAIXXU010000068.1 GCA_027490595.1 Pseudomonadota bacterium | reverse complement strand
TGATCTGCCCCACGATTTTCGGACACCTTGCTAGACTACCTTACTCTCGAAACTTTCTGGACTCAAGTAACCAATTTTTGAATGCAAACGTTCTCGGTTATAATACACTTCTATATATTCAAAAATATGATTTATCGCCTCAATCCTAGAACGGAATCTTTCCCCATAAATTGCTTCAACCTTAAAGCTGTGATTCCAACTTTCCATTGAAGCATTATCGTAACAATCGCCTCGTTTGCTCATACTGCAAATAAGAGAATTATCTTTAATTAACTTTTGATATATGCTTGAGCAATATTGACTTCCTCGATCAGAATGAATAATCACATTTTTTGGTTTATTTCTCTTACCTAACGCCATTTGCAAAGCGTCAATAACAATATTTGCAGTCATTCTTCCTGAAAGAGACCAGCCGATAATCTTTCTCGAATAAAGATCCATTACAGCTGCTAGGTAAACCCAACCTTCATCTGTTGAAATATAGGTAATATCACTCACCCACTTTTCATTTGGTCTCTTTGCCTCAAAATTTTGCTCGAGAAGATTTGGAGCCACTGGTAAAGAATGGTTACTATTTGTCGTTGCTTTAAATTTTCGAGTAGCCTTTGCTTGCAAACCTTTTTTCTTCATTAATTTTGCCACATGATTACAGCTAACTTGAATACCTTCATTTTTTAATCTTCTGGCGATTCTTCTGTAACCAGCTCTTCGCTTTTCTTGCAAAAATACAGACGAAATTTTTTCACAAATAATTTGATTTCTTTTATCTCTTTTGGAAGGTGATTTTACCCTCCAATGGTAATATCCACTATGAGATACTTGTAACATACGACACATCATTCTTATTGAATATTGTTTTAAATTCTTCTTTATCATTGCGAACTTCACTTCGGTGTTTTCGCAAAGTACGCTGCCGCTTTTTTTAAGAAACTATTTTCCTCTTCAAGTCGAGCATTTTCTCGTTTTAAACGCTGCATCTCTGCTTCTTGAAGCTTTTTAACTTCTAACGGTTGGCCGCTTTGATTTCGCCTTGTACGCCAAGAATAAAGCATTGCAGATGGTATACCAAGATCCTCTGCAGCCTGTGGAACTCCTACCTTATCGGACAACGACAATGCCCTGTCTTTGAACTCTGCGCTGTACTTTTTACGACTACTTTTCTGAACCATTATCAAACACCTCGCTAAGAAATTTATACTACTTAGCAAACCGTCCATCAAATTTGGGTCAGATCATACATAATATGTTGAGTTTTATAGACATTAGAATACTTATGAAAGTTTTTTACCAAATAACGCAAACAAGCATTTACTACAAACCAAGCAACTAAAGTTGATAGATACACTACAAAGGAGCTAATCACCAAAAAAGAAAGGGAAACAACAAAATAATCAGAGCACTTCAAGAATTATTTTTAAGCCCACTGACTTGTTGTACTTCAAGACCATAAGCAGGTATCTGTTCGCACAGTATATTGGTAGCCGCTTTTTTTTCAATGAAACAAAAGGCTCAAGGCCTATCTATGTGGTTGGTAAAATAGTTGCAAGCCTCTCCAAAATCACTATGATAATTAAGTCTTTTTTCGATTTATTTCAAAATCTTCAGAAATTTATTCAACTTTTTACAGCAATTCCTTAAACTGTATTGTTCTTTTACCAAGCAATTTTTCATGAACTTTACATACATGATTCTAGACTTGGCAAGGTGCGTTGAAGGATATTTGTTTAAATTTTTTACAAATCCTAGATTATTAAGAACAATTTTTCATACAAGAAATTATTTTTAGAACGTTCAAGACATAGTCTGAAAAAAGGCATTATTTTTATCGCCCAATATGTACGTTAAATAATTTCTACCTAATTTATTTAAATATCTCATACGCCCTATAACTTGTTCTATTGGAATTCTTCTTTTTACTTTTTAAAGGATACTTTCAGAATTACCATGAAATGCCATTGAACCTATCGCTCAATTTGATTTATTTGTTGTCATAAATGAAAATTTGTAGCCAAATTTGGAGCTCTTTTTTACTTTACCTTTTGAGATAATTTCAACATGTAGTTCATGAATACTATAGATTTTGTCAATTGTAAAAGTTTATTTCGAGCCTACCAGACGAGGGCAGAAGTTTTTTGTGTCAATCAGATTTGACTACAAAGCAAATCTCGAGCCTTGGACTTTGCGCAAAGCTGTTTATTTTTTTAATTCTTCGCCTTTATTTTGACCTCTGAGTGATGGACAGTCTGATTCATAATTACTGTTTTCCAAGTATCTAATAAGATTAACTGTTCTTCTTGCATTTTCTTCCTTTTCTTGAATAGACGATCTAAGCGCTTCTACCTTTAGTTTCATTAAATCAACATTTCCCCTGTATGGACTCCTATCGATTTCATCGGCTAGTTTATCATACTCGGACTGTTTAAATAGGTTAAGTACTTTTTCTCCAAACTCTTCAGGTACTTCTATCGAAGTGGAGGTAGCTGAAAATCTTCTTTTAAATAAATCACCACTAAATTTTAGTAAAGCATTTCGAATCATGATTAATTCTCCTTATAATAAAAAATTGCAGATCTCGCCCATCCAGATTGAATAATACTTGAACTGTATTGTGGAGGTAAATTCCTTCGATTGTTAAAATCCTCAATATTCATGGTTTTTATTCTTGATGAACCTGAAGGTAATTTATCGCTTACGTCCCAGTAATAAATATTATCTTCTTTATCTATACCAAAGATAAGAATTGAATGAAGTTGATAACTTTCATCCCATAGTATCATTGAGTAAGTAGGTTGACCTGTATTTCTAAAATGATTCTCTAATTCATTTGCACTTATATATGTATCAATAAGCTGAGAGTGGCCTATAGTTTTAGTAATAAAATTTTTGTCTGTTGATGACATGTTTTTTTGCTGCTCAGTTAAAATATTTTGATTTGTTAAGTGAGCTTTAAGAAAAATTTTTATTGTAGAATCCTGAATATTTGCCTCATTTATAAGAATTTTACCTGAGAGTACTTTAATTATTTCAGGATCATCTAGAACTGATTGTCTTTTATTGAATCTATCTACTATTCGAATGGTTTCTAGCAAGCAACCTTGATTTATCTGGATTGGAACATTTTTTTCTAAATACTGTTTAACGTTTTCAAGAATAATAGTATCTTTACATGGTTTAGGTTCTATTTTTGAGACCACTGAAGAAAAAATTAATGCAAATTTATTAACTAAAGTCTGTTTTGTTTTAGAATAGTCTAAAGCTTTCAGAAAATTTTTCTCATTTTCTTTACCCGAGAAGAATCTTGATTGAGTTTGAATGTTTGTAAATAAATGGCTTACCGTTGAACCAGTATTCCACATCATGGAATCAATATTCTTATTTTTTAACAAATATATTGATGCCTGTATTGGTTTATTTGATAATTTTTTTACTAAAAATGACATGATTAACACCTGAAAAATTGTTTCGGAGAAGATTTTTTCAACATCTTCCTCATACATTAAATATATGCTGTATGAATTTTTTTTCAACCATTTTGTTTTCTTAAACTTATTGTTAATTATGTTTACAAAGCAATTTTAGGTGGTAACGGCTGTCTATGCAAAAAAATATTAAATTTCGTTAATGTCTTAAATTGTTCCATAAATCGAAATTCACCACCCACTGTAAGACCATACGGTGAAAGCCTTGGTCGGTATTAGAAATTTTGGGAATGGCAAATTTGCAACGAGTTTTGCAATGCGGAGAAATAAAAACTAGCATCTAATGTATTGGTGTTTTCTAAGCTTTTATGCTGCATGTATATTTTACATCAGAAAACGTTATAGCCTGACGTAGGTTGGTAATTTTTTTTCCACATGTGGTGTTTTCAGGGCTCGGATTTCAGGAAGATCACCTATCAAAGGCAAAACATACTCATAAAATTCTTCGGTAACACCATTTCCTTGTGAGTTTATCATGCTGCGAGGAACAAGCTTGGTTTTTTGTGCAACAAGTTTCAAATCGCATAAACCAATAGAACAGGAATAAGTTTGGCCAGGAATGCGCTCTAAAGTCACCATCTTGTCCGTCTCACCACTCATCATGTAATGCAAAGCCTGACTGCCCAATTGGAAGGATTCAGTTTGATCTATATGGGAAGCCATACCAGCCAAAGAACGTTGAATATAGCCCAAGGTATCTGAACGACAGCGCAAGTTTCCCAGAGTTGAATTAAATTTTAAATTCTTTTTTATCAGATTAGAAAGAAAATCTCCCAATTGGCCCGAACCGGACAACTGAGCATTGCCAAACTCGTCTTGTTCTCCGGCAAACTTGTCGTGATCTAGTTTATCTGCAATTCCTTCAGCCACAGTAATCGTAGCGCGTCCAAGACGATCATACGTATTTTGAACATCGTCTAAGAACTTTTGCAGGGTAAAATCCACTTCAGGGAGATAAATGAGATGAGGACCTACTTCATCGTGTGCCTCAACGTCAATGTGACCTTTTTTAGCAATAGCAGTAGCTGCTGCAATCCAACCAGCATGGCGACCCATAACAACATTAATTTTAACACTATTGTAAAAACTACGGTTATCTAAGTCATCTCCAGCAACAATATTGGAAACCACCTTGGCCACACTACCAAAACCGGGGCAATGATCGGTCACCATCAAATCGTTATCAATGGTTTTGGGCACATGAATAATACGAACATCGTATGAAAGCCTATTGGCTTCTTCACGAATAAGTTGCGCGGCTTCCGCAGAGTCATTGCCACCAATATAAAAAAGAAATTTTATATTATGCGCTGTGAAAACATTGAAAACTCGTTCTAAATCTGAATTTTTTGGTTTTATCCGCGCTGAACCAAGAGCGGCTCCTGGAGAGTTGGCAATCTCCTTCCACACAGAGACAGGCTCTAACGACAAATCAAGAAAGTTTTCATGGAGAAGTCCATGGAGACCATGATATGAACCATATACGTTTTCAATATTTGGATAGTCACGACTTGCAGCCATGACACCTGCCAAAGATTGGTTAATAACAGCAGTAGGTCCACCTGACTGAATAACAAGAGCATTACCCCTCATGATGATTGATCTCCTTGAGTACTTAAAAACTTTTTAACGCCAAATTCCAGCATTTCGATCTGGTCCAGTGGAAAGGTAGATAGCAGAAACTCCCACGAAGTTCTCTACTTTTTTTACGAAATTAGAGAATTCTTTCGAAAGTTTTCCTTTAGATGTTGTGAGACTTGACCAACCTGGCACAAATTCTAAAACAGGTTCAATGCTTTCCCAGGCTTGAATTGTCACAGGAAACCCTCTCATTTCTTCACCAGTTCGCTTGTCTTTGTAAGCTGTAACAACTGCAACAGGATCAACGCCACAAAGCACATCGGACTTCATGATTGCAAGATCAGTCAAACCATTAATACGAACATGATAACGAAGGGCAACCAGATCAAGCCAACCCACAGAACGGGGTCTTCCTGTTGTAGAGCCAAACTCATGGCCTTTTTGTCTCAGTGTTTCCGCAAAAGTGCCTTCAATTTCACCTGGATAAGGGCCGTTGCCTACTCTAGTTGAGTAAGCCTTGATTACACCCAACACTCTTTTAATAGCCCACGGAGGAATACCTAAACCTCCGGCACAAGATCCTGATACTAAACTACTTGAAGTGACATAAGGATAAGTTCCAAAGCCTACATCAAGCATGGTTCCCTGAGCACCTTCTAGCAGTACCTTAGAGCCAGAAGCCAAAGCATTGTTAGCAACCATCGCGCAGTCTTTGATGTATGGAGCAAGAAATGCAGAAACATCACGAAGAGAGGAAATGGCACTCTCATCTAAATCTTCCGCCAAGTGGGGATGTCTATCAAGCCATTGTAAAAAATTGTCCCAAACGCAGAACTCAGCCATGCGTGGTGCATCACGAAAAGCTCGGCTTGCATAGGCAGGACCCACACCTTTTCCAGTAGTTCCAATTTGATTGGCATTTTGAGCGCGTAATTTTTCTCTGGATACATCAAGATTGCGGTGATAAGGCAATATGACTGCTGCTCTAGAATCTACAAAAAACCTTTGTGGTGAAAGCAAAACACCTTTGGAAATCATATTTTTAATTTCGGTAGCTAGGACAAAAGGATCAATCACAACCCCAGAACCAATTACAAGTTTTGTTTTTTCATGCAGGACACCAGAAGGAAGCAAATGAGTGGTTAATTTTTCTCCGTTAACCCAGATGGTATGCCCTGCATTATTCCCACCCTGCACACGGCAAACAAGATCAGCTTCTTTTGCAAGAACATCTATTAGCTTCCCTTTGCCTTCATCTCCATACTGCATGCCAAGAAGCAAGGCTGCTTTTCCTTTTTCTAAGATCATTCGAATTCATCTCCCCAATTGAATTGATGAAGGAGCTTGTCCCTTCAAAAACAACGCACTATGGCACAGAGAGCCGCCAGAGACAAGAATACCTAGGCCAGGTTTCAAAGTAAAAAACTAATATTTTAAAAGAGGAATTAATGCAGTTTAATTAAGAAATACCGCCCAGGCTGATGAAAATCTGGTTTGTTATCATGACGAGAACTATCAACACCCCAATGAGGGGCTAAGGAGTAATCCTCATTACCAAGGCTAAGAGCTCCTTGAATGGCAAGGTGGGAAGAATTTTTTAGAACATACTCCAAGTCTGAGTAAGAGAAGTATAAACCAAAAGAATACTTATATGATTTATCTGGGAGGGAATTTTCATGAAAAAAGAACTTTGGTATGGGGGAAAATTCAAGTGAAGATTGAGTTCTAATCCCCGAAAAGCATAAAAAAATATGATGACCAAGATGGTTTAATTCAACTTCAATATATTTTTCATGATCATCAGCACGTGCCATAAAAATTTCACTTACACTATATTCCCACAATTTATTTACAAAAGATCCATCAGGTAAATGTGGAACTGTATGAAATATATTTTTTGGATGTAGTAAAGTTTGTGTTTCCCACTTTAGAAAAGGTTCATTGACAAATTTTTGTGCATCATTCATGGATAATAACTGGGTAATTTTGAATTTTATATGCTGGAAATTTTTTTGTTTATCACCTTGATATGATGAAAAAGTTGCGCTTAAATTTTCACAAGGATATTCTTTTTGATTAAAGTCTTGATTGGGATGATAAAAAAGCCCTACCCACTTTTCTTGTTGCTTTTCTTTACCATGGTAGGAAAAAAAAGGACCTAATTTTTCCATACCGCACTTGTCAAAAAGTTTATTTGAGAAAACACCTACCGGCTGAACTTCTAAATCTACTTGCGAACCTAATTCATGCATAACTTTTTCTCGCATAGAAGAAGCTAACGTAAGCATATCTTCAGTCTTAGCTCGACCTAAATTCCATATAAAATTTCCATGCCAGTTACTAACTTGTGCTTCTCCAATCGTAGTACCCTTAAATTTTAACTCATCAAATATTTGACCACTTGGTTTCCCTAAATTGTAATTATTTTTGAACGTAGAACCACAACTAGGGTAATCAAAATGGTGTTTTTTTAAACGTTCTGATTCACATTCATGCATTTTTTGTAGAATATTTTCGTATGTATTTTGATTAGGAAAGTAAAAACGAACCCCGATAATAAGATGAGGGTTATTCATAAATAACGTACTTTTGTACCCTAAAAAAATCTCACTGGCATCATAAGAAGACAACTTACCGGAGGCATCAATAGCAAGTACACTGCAAACGACTTGTTCCATTTCGCCACCAAAACACCTGGCATTCATGCGCACTGAAGCACCTACTTGCCCTGGCATGCGAAACATCCACCACGCTCCATCACGACAAGCTTGGAGGCAGGCTTCTGCAATTTGTGTGTTTGTCACACCCGCCTCTGCGTACAAATAACTCTCTGATTCCCAGTAAAAGTTGGCAAGATTTTCAAGAGATAGAACAAGTCCATCGAATAAACCATCGGCAAAAACACAGTTACTGCCCAATCCTAGAATAGCAGTACAAATTTTATTCTCACGACAAAATTTCAAAGTTTCATAGATCTGATTTATATTTTTTGGCTTAGTAAAGTACTTCGTAAGGCCACCCATTTTATAAAATGTGACCTCGGACAGCGGAACCATTTCTTGCCAATAAGATAGGAGCTGCATAAAATATTAAACCTTAAACACAATTGTGATCATGATGCTCAAAGTATTTATGCCATACTCCTTTAGTCATCCTTACAAAAAACTCACCACCTTCTTGCGTCCACTCAGAACTCAAAACCCTGGTATGAGCATAAATTGAAGATAATAAAGCTTTATTTTCAAACGGAACATTGAACTTTTTCTCGATCATATTCTTCGATAAAAACTCTACAATAGTATCTTTACATTTATGAATATCTTGAATATTTTTTGAAGAAATACATAAACAGCCAGGATAAACACGCATCAATATCTTTGATAATTTTGACTCGGGAAGTAAATCTGCTTTATTGAATATAAATATTGATGGTACTTGAGAAGCACCGACTTGCTTCATAACTTCTTCAGTAACGGCGATGTGATCTTTGTAACAAGGGTGGCTAACATCCACAACATGAAGAATGAGATCAGCCCGACTCACTTCCTCCAATGTAGAACGGAAACTAGCAACCAAGCCATGAGGTAAATTACGAATAAAACCCACTGTATCTGTCATTAAGATGTTCATGTTTTGAGAACCCTTGAGCCTTCGAATGCTTGAGTCCAGAGTTTCAAACAACGCATCTTTGGAAGCTAGAGTACTGTCGGTCAGTTCGTTCATTAAGGATGTTTTGCCCGCATTGGTGTATCCAACCAAAGCGACATTCCATTCATCCCCCCTATTTTTACGCTGAGTTTCTCTTTCAACTTCAATTTTTTCTAATTCTTTTTTTAAGGAAGCGATCTTGTCTTTAATTTTACGACGATCCATCTCAATTTGTGTTTCACCAGCTCCACGTAATTTACCTCCGCTACCTCCTCCACCGCGCTGGCGTTCCCAGGTGATCCAGGCATTTGAAAGTCTTGGAGCCAAATACTCGAGCCTTGCAATTTCAACTTGAGTACGAGCCTCTTTAGATCGAGCATTTTTTCGAAAAATCTGCAAAATTATTCCTGTTCTATCAAGAACAGGTCTTTTCATAATTTTTTCTAAATTTCGCACTTGAGTTGGTGACAATTCTTGATCAAAAACCACATAATCTACAACCAGCGCTGCACAACTTTGCTCAATTTCTTCCGCCTTCCCCTGACCAATATAAGTTGAGGGAATAGGTTTTTGTTTTTTTTGAACAGTAACACCTACGCAATCATCACCCACCGTTCGCACTAGAGCGCCCAATTCTTGTAAGCTTTCTTGAATACTCTCAGGATCATCATCTAAGCATTCTAAACTAACAAGGTAGACTTTAAGACCGCCTTGGTCTCGGTTTTCAATTTCTAACCTTGCTTTTTCTAATTCAATAGTATTTTCAATTTCTGAATGTTTTATTGTTGTCAACGACGAGCTTCCTCAAAAAAAGCGCACAAATCACGAAGTTCAATATCAGAAAAAGAGTGACCCATCGCATATGTACGAGCTTTAAACTTGCGAAAAGGGAGA
>JAIXXU010000157.1 GCA_027490595.1 Pseudomonadota bacterium | reverse complement strand
TCGCATCTTTAGAAAAAAAACCAGAAAAGCCAGGAATACCCATAATTGCAAAAGTTGCTAGCAAGAAAGTAGAACTCGTAACGGGCATCTTTTTCCAAAGACCACCCATTTTACGAATATCCTGTTCGTGGTGCAGCGCATGAATGACACTCCCTGCTCCCAAAAATAAACACGCTTTGAAAAAAGCATGCGTCATGACATGAGCCACGCCAAAAGAGAAGGCTCCAACCCCACAAGACATCACCATATAGCCAAGCTGGCTGCATGTAGAATAAGCCAAAACTTTCTTAATGTCTGTTTGAGCTAAACCAATGGTCGCAGAAAGAAGAGCTGTAGCAGCACCAATAATTGCGATTGTTGTCATTACGACGGGACTAGTCACCAACAAAAAAGAAGTCCTAGTCATCAGATAAATTCCTGCTGTTACCATGGTAGCAGCATGAATAAGAGCCGATACAGGAGTAGGACCCGCCATAGCATCTGGAAGCCAAGTGTACAAAGGAATTTGGGCAGACTTTCCAGCGACAGCTAACAATAAACAAAAACCAATAAGTGTAAATACAACCGAGTGAAAGGATAAAAAAACATCTGGAGAGTTTTTAATGATATCAGCAATTTCAGTGTAAGTAACACTCTTAAAAAGAGCGTAACACAAAAACATAGCGAGCAAAAAGCCAGCATCACCAATGCGATTAACTACAAATGCTTTGATGGCAGCCATACAATTGCCACGATCTTCATACCAATATCCAATAAGAAGGTATGAACAGACTCCTACCCCTTCCCAACCTACGAAAGTAACAAGCATATTGGAGCCAAGAACGAGCAAAAACATTGAAAAAATAAATAAATTTAAATACACAAAAAAGCGATAAGGCCTTGGCTCGTGATTCATATACTCACCCGAATAAAGGTGAATCAATGAGCCGATGCCGCTGATTATGAGTAAGAATAAAATGGATAAATGGTCTAGTGTCAAAGCAAAGGGAACAACAAAATGAAATCCTGAACTTGAAGACGAAAATGAAATCCAATCAAAAAGAGAAACTGTTAAACTCTTCGTAGAATTCAAACTTTGGCTGTAAAAAAGATACAATGAACATAAAAATGAAGAAAAAACAGCTAAAGTAGATATTGCGCAAACTGTTCCAACAGAGCCCTTACGAAAAAGAAATCCATTTAAAAAAGCTCCTACAAGGGGAAAGAAAACAAGAACAAGAATAAGTTGTTGGTAAGTCATCGTCAGCCCCTTAACATCCGCAAATCATCTACATCTACCGTTGCCTTGGAACGATAAAGTGATACAACTAAAGCAAGACCCACAGCAGCTTCACATGCAGCAATAGCCATCACAAAAAACATGATCACTTGACCATCCATTGTCTTAGTGAGCTCGCTTGCACTTACAAAAGCAAGATTTGCAGCATTCAACATGACTTCAATAGATAGCATGATAAAAATAATTCCTCTGCGAAACATCACGCCAAAAAAACCAATGATAAAAAGCACCAATGAAAAATAAATTCCTAACTCAGGTACACTCACATTCATAATGAGACCTCATTTTCAGACAGAGTTTGGGGCTCCTGCGGAGATTCTTTCTTGGCAATTACAACGGCCCCCACAATTGAAACCAGAATTAGAATGCTAATTAATTCAAAAGACCATAGATAATCTGTGAATAATGAAGCAGCAACATTTCTAACGTTTTCATTCATTTGTTCAGGGAAATATGGTGCACGAGCCCTGGAAAGGTGAATAAAATCTAAACTAGATATTAGTTCACCTTGACCCACCTTAGTTCCTAAAAATAAGGCTACAGCAAGGCCAATAAGTGCAATGAACATTTCAACAACAGTAAGCTTACCGTAGTTAAGTTGATCTTTGGGAATGTTCAGAAGCATTATCACAAAGATAAATACCACCATAATTGCCCCGGCATAAACAATAATTTGAGAAACTGCTGAAAAGTGAGCTCCCAAAACACCGTACATTCCAGCAAGAAGTACCATAACAACAACCAATAAAATGGCTGAAGCAACAGGTTGTTTTCTTGAAATCATGAGTACTGAAAGAAAAACAGCCAAAACTCCCATAATGAGAAAAGAAATTTGAGCAATCATTTTTTTCCTTACGAGGTTTAAACCTCAAAATTTAAGAAGTGCGCAGACCATAGCCGTCACGACCATGTTAACAAGGGCAATGGGAAACAAATAAACCCAACCAAGCCTCATCAGTTGATCGTAGCGAAAACGAGGGACAGTAAAACGTACCTGAACAAAAAACCACATTAAGATGATAATTTTTGTCATTAGAGTAAGAAAACCTACAAAAAATAAAATCCACTGTCCAAATACTTCACCAACTTGAGGAACGAAAAATTGTTGAAGGACATGCTGCGTCAGCCATGGAAGCTCGTATCCACCAAAGAATAAGCACGAAATCAGTGCACAAAGCACAAACATCATAGAATACTCTCCTAAAAAAAACAGGGACCAGCGCATGGCTCCATATTCTGTTAAAAAGCCTGCCACTAACTCACCTTCACTTTCAGCGAGGTCAAACGGTAATCTGTTGGTTTCAGCAAATACTGTGACTAAAAATATCACAAAAGATACAGGGGCATGAAAAATACCCCAATTCGGCAGAAAACCCCACAAAGTATCTGCTTGGTGAGAAATTATTTTTTGAAGATCTAGAGTTCCCCATATAAAAACTATAGGAATAATACTGAGACCCATAGCAACTTCATAACTGATCATTTGAGCTGAAGCTCTGAGCCCGCCAAGCAAGGAATATTTGTCGTCAGAAGACCAACCAGCCAGAGCAACTCCATAAACACTCAAACTAGCCAAGGCAAAAATAACAAGAAAACCTGAATTTAAATTCAAAGCTTGCAGGGAAATGACTTCATTTTGAACAATTAGATAGCTTCCCCAAGGGATTGTTGCAGTTACAGCAAGCCCCGTGACTACGGGAACGACAGGAGCTAAAACAT
>JAIXXU010000105.1 GCA_027490595.1 Pseudomonadota bacterium | reverse complement strand
GCAGAAATCTCAGCGAATTGGCCTCGGATTTTCCAACAAACCGATCACGTAATTTCGTGCAGAAAAGTGGCGTATAACGTCCGGCGGCTTCACGTCAGTTGCGGCTTTTGGAACTGAGTATTCTCGGCGTGGACAAAACGAAGTTATGGAAAAAAGAAGTTCATTTTACAAGAAAAGCAGCAATTGCGTGAAACCGCTGTTATGCGATGTCATTCTAGTTTTCGAGGCTTGTAAATTGCTGGTATAACATAAGTCCCACCTTTTTTATCACAGTTAAGTGTATAATCTGCTTCTTTTATATTCGAGATTGCTTCATTGAAAACTTCAAGCAAATGGCTATCTAAAACTTTAAGTCTAGAAGATTTAATTATTTGGCACGATATCAGTTTCCCAAAATTGTCAATTGTAAATTTCAACTTTAATTTATATTTCCTGACATTATGAATGCGAGCTTCACTTTCAACATTTTCATTGAAAATTGGTTTTCCACTTTGAACAAATTCTAACTTATCAGTTTTGCAATATTTTATAAAAGTGATTTCTCCAAATTTAGTTTGTGCAACGACTTTGAGTGTATCAGAAATACTCGCCTGTGCAGCTATAGATTGATTAACAAAAAATATAATCGTAAAAATAATTAATGGCTTCATTTTACTTCGTACGTTTTATGATATCGCATAACGTCCGGCGGCTTCACGTCAGTTGCGGCATTTGGAACTGAGTACTCTCGGCTGGACAAAACGAAGTTATGGAAAAAGGTGGTTCATTTTACAAGGAAAGTAGCAATTGCGTGAAACCGCTGTTAGCTGCCGTTTTTATTTTGGAAGAAGGTCAGTTCCATGATTTAATATGAATTTTATTCCTTCAACTACAACTTGTTTTCGAGCTTCACTCAAAAAATCTTTTAGAAACTTTGTCCCTTGTTTTGTCAACTTAGCCCAAGTTTTTGATAAATGCTTAACGACCCATTTTTTAGGTTGGTTTGTCAAATTCTCACGTATCAATTTAACATCATTTTTTATTTCTTGAATTTGGTTTCTGTTATTATCAGTTTCGTATTTTTCAATATTCTCCTCGATATATTCTAAATGTTGATCAAGCAACATTATTTGCCTTATGGACAATGGATTGATATCGGCTTCTTCATCATCTAGAATTTCAAACTCCGCATAATACTCTTTAGCAAATGACTTTAATATTGGATCATCGAAGAAGGATTTAACGCTATTATATTCTTTGAGTAAATCTAACCAGTTTTTAAAATATGTCTCTAGATCTTTAGTGTCAATCCAAATCTGGTGATTTGATGGAACGGAAGCAGATTTAGGTTTTAAATCGATTAATAACTTATAAGATCCACCCTGCTGTTTTTCATACTGGGAAGCAATAAAATAAAAGTCAGAGTTCTCATCGTTATCTACAATTTTAAGTAAGTGGTTTTCTGGAGGAACTACTAAAAATAGTTCACCTTTCAAATCGACAAAACTTTCAAACGCTTTTAATATGACTAATGGTATGTTTTTTTTGTTCATTTTTATCGGGTTCGTTCATTAAAATGGCAGCTAACGTCCGGCGGCTTCACGTCAGTTGCGGCTTTTGGAACTGAGTATTCTCGGCGAGACAGAACGAAGTTATGGAAAAAAGAAGTTCATTTTACAAGGGAAGTAGCAATTGCGTGAAACCGCTGTTATGTGGGTCGCGACACATTGGTAAAATTACACAACCTAACCACAAAGAAATTCCACTCCGTTGCGGTTTTTTTTAAAATTCTGCGGTTTACACGCACTGTTTTCTGCGCTAGAATTTCAACGCACGCATTTTACGCAATACTCAAGCTCTAATTAAGTCTCGCATAGAACTCTCGGCGACAAGAATCGTAAACAAAAATGACAAATTTTCCGCCGACACTAACACAGCGTAACCACAAAGTTGAGCCGTGAAAAATAGGGAAGAAGTTAAATTTACTCAAACACAAGCCGAACTTTTCAACAAACAAGAAACGTACTTTCGGAGAGCGGAGCGACCACACATAACGTCCGGCGGCTTCACGTCAGTTGCGGCATTTGGAACTGAGTATTCTCGGCTGGACAAAACGAAGTTATGGAAAAAAGAAGTTCATTTTACACGAAAAGCAGCAATTGCGTGAAACCGCTGTTATATCGCCGCTTTTTAGTTATTTTTTTTCATTTTTCAAGGCTTACATAACGTTTACACACAAGCCATTCACAGCATTTTTGGCAAACATTTTTTAGAGCAATTTTTACACAAACAGAAATTTTCGTTGCCACAGAAATTTCAAAGTTCGTTTTTAAGAAAGCAATTAAATCTTCAAAACATACAGCTGAGGATTCTCGGCTGGACCAAAAGTAAATTTTACCCGAAACCGTGACTTTACACTTTCAAACAGCTGCCACAAAAAGCTTCAAGTTTTCGTTTCAAAAAAAGCTACGCAAAAATATCAGCGAATTGGCCTCGGATTTTCCAACAAACCGAGCACGTGATTTCGTGCAGAAAAGTGGCGTATAACGTCCGGCGGCTTCACGTCAGTTGCGGCATTTGGAACTGAGTACTCTCGGCTGGACGAAACGAAGTTATGGAAAAAAGAAGTTCATTTTACACGAAAAGCAGCAATTGCGTGAAACCGCTGTTAT
>JAIXXU010000183.1 GCA_027490595.1 Pseudomonadota bacterium | reverse complement strand
TTGAAACTCTTACAGCATTCTGTCGGAGGTGGCTCCCTTTCAGGAAATCAAGTGGCTCTCTTTCAGGAAATTCAGCAATAAGGGCACTTTATATACGTCTTAAACTGAAGAAACATAGTTATTTAAAATGTCACACAGTTTCTGTTTATCAGATGAATTTAGAGTTAGATAATCTTCTTCTTTTATTTCAAACCAATGGGGTAAATATCCAAATTTTTTTTTCAAGTCTAAAAGAAAATTTGAGAATAAATTTTGCTCTAAACCTAAAAATTTTGCCAAAAGAAGTCCATCTCGAATAGACATACACCAGGTATCAGGTTTTCCCATATTTTCTAGAATATAAGTATAAACAAGATATAGTTTTCCTGAGTCTTTTGAATTAGAGGCAACAATTTTTTGGAGGTGTGCCTTAATTGCAGGAATTGGATTAAATGCTTCGTTAGGAGCAAGTTTTGGAATATTTCAATAACAAAAGTTATTTTTCTATTTGAAAGATCTTTCATGAGATCAACCGAATCAAACCAAGAATCAAACGCTATTGGTAAATTTGGGAAACCCTGTGAAAATATAGAGTCAATAAGCTTAACTGAAATCTTTAAACTCGATCGATATTCTTCTTCTTTTTTAGGACAAAACTCAAAGGCCAATGGTATCGCAATCCCTTTGCTCTTTATTACCAATGCTAATGTCATGATTCGTTGCCCCCTTATCATCCCGCCTCCAAGTTGGCCCCAAGATTCAATTCGGAATATCTTTTCTCCATATTTTTCAGTAATCGTGTCATCAATGACATAACAACAATCATCTAAATCAATTTTATTCTCCTTAATTTTTCGCAATACTTTAGCGAGCAGGCGGCGTATAAATTGATTGGCGTAAAATTTTATAAGATATTTATTTAGCGTGCTGACCGAGGGGCTCCACAGAAAACAACGGGCACCTTTGCATAAATTTTCTAAACCAAATAAGCACATTGAAAAATATTTGCATAAGTTGCCAAAGTCCATTTCTTGGGTAGATTTATATTCATCCGCTACTTTACGAACAAAGCCAGGTACAGTAATACTTATCATAGACAATCCGTGGTTGAGTTTTTTAGTTGTTAATCAAACCCATACCGCGGTTGTTCACTTATTTCATCTTTTCTGATGACCCCTGTTGCGAACATATTTTATAATGTAGTTTTACATAATGAATGATGATAACTATTTTTAACGATTCAAGTTACGCGGAAAGTCCTGTTAACTTCCTTTGTATTGATGAGAATTCTCGGCAACGCATACTTGTTCTTTTCCTACTCATAAAAGTAGAATTATTATACATCAAAATTATTTAACATTGTAGCTATACTAAGCATTGTAGTGCAAATTAGATTTTACATTTTTGCTATTCAAAGGATTCAAGTCTGATATTTTTAAAAAATCTCGGTCCCATTAGTTTCATGGGAACCATATTGAACCGGCAGTGGTGCTGAATCTTATTAAGTTTGAACAGAGCGGCTAACCAAATTCACATCAGAGACTGAGTCAGAATGATTGTATTATTCAAGTGCGACGTAACTTGATTGAGACTGAGGTTGTTGAGTTTCAGATAAAGGTCGATTTTCGTTTTTGTTTCCACATATTTTTTTGTAAGTAAAATAACCAATAAAAAAAAGAGCAGGGACGCCTAGCAGAATACTTAAAGCCACAACTAAACCGTAATTAAAATTACAACTTTTGAATTCATAATCGTAAAAATCATACGAAATATCAGATTGAGTCACAGGAAAAGGAAGTGTGTAATTAGAGTATTCGCTAGATTTTAGATAATATACACTGAATTCATTTGCAGCAAAATTATGATGATCATTTGTTAATTCACGCCAATCTAAACTAATGGACAGTTTATATTCAGTCATCAAATTCCATTGAAAAAGATTGTTACTGGCACCAGAAAGGTTAAAATGACCAGCTGAAATATGATTATTGACTGAGGTTAAAAGCTTCTCGCCTACAGAATGCAGTCTATTTTTTTCAACTGCTTGAAGTTCGTCGGCCAAACTAACAATACAATCAGGAATTCCATATAAATAAACATAAGTTTTTGCTGGAACAAAATAAGAAACTAAATTTGTATCTTTAAATTCAAAATAAAAATCCTGACATCTACTTCTTCTATATGAACTACTCTGATCACAAGAAACCAAGCCAAGATCAGGCGCCAAACCATCGTTTAATGTATAGTTTAAAAGAAGAGGTTGTCTGCTTCTCTGGTTCAATTCCAAATCAGCAAAAAAAAATGTATCTACCTTTTTTTCGCGCTTTATTTTTTTATTGACCTTAGGATCCTCTGAAGAAATGCGAGACAAATTGGTAACGTTCTTTGGGATCTTAGAACTCAGACGTGAAATAGATGTAGTCATTCGTTTTCCCTTTTATTAAACAACAAAATTTTCTTATAATTTTATTTACTTTTAGTGAAATGGTTTTATTTCATGTCTAAAAATTAGACATGAAATAAGCTAATGAGTCACTTTGATAGAAATCGATTGATAATTTCCTTCTTACTTTAAGAGCTGAGAGTGATTTCATATGAAGTCCAGTATATCTATCAATACAAACACTGTGCTGAATTTTTCTTAACTCAGCATTAAGATTTTGGATAGAAATTTTCAGTCCTTTTTTAAACAATTGGTATTGTAGATGTCTCATTAGACTTAAAGAAATAAAGCATAAAGTTATGTGAACTAAAGTGATCCCTTTTGGTAGACATTATGCTTAGAACATAACTGTTCAAGAAAGGGTTATCTTATTTCTACTCAGAAATCAACAAAAAATAAATATTCTCATGAGTTTAAGATTCAGGTCTCAGAAGTTTTGGAGAATAGGCCCAAAAGCACAGCTCAAGTAGCTAAAGAGTTTTGGGTTGCCTATCCCACCATAATTAACTGGAAAAATGCCAAGGCAAAAAAAAACAACAAAATTCGAAAGAAAACAGGGATGAAACAAAAAAACTTGAAATAGAAAATGAGCGCTTGAAAAAGGAGAATGAAATCCTAAAAAAGGCGACAAGCTTTTTTGCAAAGCAGCTTTATTAAAATACGAGTTTATACTGCAAGAGAAGCAAAATTATCCTATCTATTTACTTTTCAAAATTATGATGGTTTCAAAAAGTGGTTTTTATAAATATATAACGACCAAAGATGAAGATTATTCCCATCTTGTTTCACTTGAAAAAGAAATTAAAAAAATTCATACCTTATCAAGAGGAACCTACGGAAGAAGAATTTTATCTACACTCAGAAAATCATTTATTAAAATTGGAAGAAAACGATTTTTTAAAATTATGCATAAACTAGATTTATGGGGAATTGGAGAACCTAAATTTAACACAACAACTAAATTAGACAGATAAGCAATTCATAGTCCCAATTTAATTCCTGGTGATTTTAAAGCCTACTAGCCAAATGAACTTTGGACGAACGACATAACTTACGTGTCTACAAAAGAAGGCTGGGTTTATTTATGTATTATTCGTGATACATATTCCAGAGCTGTAGTAGGTTAGATTATGCAGGAAAATTTAAAAAGAGACTTGGTTTTAAATTTCTTCAACATGGCTAATAAAAAAAGACATGGTTTTCCCTCTGGGATTATTTTTCATAGTGATAAAGGATCTCAATATTCAAGAAGTGAAGTTAGAAAATATTTGAAGCTCAATAATTTTCATCAAAGCATGAGCAATGATTGTTATGAAAATTCAATTACGGAAACATTTTTCGCCACTTTAAAAAAAGAGTTGGTCTATATATGCAAATTTCTTACACGAAAAGAAGCCAAATGTTCTATTACGGAATGCATTGAAGTATCATTGTGCAGCCTATTCTTGTTCACCTGAGGCTATCCGTTTTATCCGAAGAAAACTCTACGAACTAGACTCTCCTGTTAAAAATGTAAAGCCTGAAAATTTTATTAAGATTGCTCAAACATCTCTTTGTAAAAAAGAATATCCTGAATCAGAGACAATTAAAGCCATAACAGAGCCTATTGACTTATTAGTCAATGGTGAAAAAGCCTGATTTTGAAATGTGAACCTTCAAAAATTTCCATACAATCCAGTTTATCTGTCTAAAAATAAGATTTATTTTTTAATTTAATTTTCGAATTCCTCTGAAAAGCAATTATTTTAAATTTTAGGCACGATGAGGTATGATAAACCCGCATTGAGTATGGGGAGGCCTTAGAATTTTGATTTTTTGAAAAAAGCCTGTAGCTTTATCTTAAACTTACGCATTACCCGTAAGCGGAACAAACTCCTTTCAATTACCCATAAATTTTAAACCTTTCTACTCTATAAAAATAATATCCTTCTCTATTATATAATCAGGAGGAGAGATTTCAATGAAAAATTGGATTGATAATGAGCTCGATGCTTGTCGGCTTCCAGATAATCGATTGAACAAAAGGTTCAAATTACTTGTGTAGCAACTG
>JAIXXU010000128.1 GCA_027490595.1 Pseudomonadota bacterium | reverse complement strand
AGTAATTGAGGCACTTCTTGAATATAAATTAAAAGAAGGTATGCAGCTTATTTACACAAGTCCTGTAAAAAGCTTAAGCAATGATAAATACCGAGAGTTTACGGAAGTCTATGGACGAGAAAAAGTAGGCATCAATACAGGTGATTTCAAAGAGAATTTAAGAGCCCCCATCATTCTTGCTACCCTAGAAACTTATCGAAACAGTTTACTTGGCATTGAACCTGACATGCGCAGAAAAGTAGTTGTTTATGACGAATATCATTATTTACAGGACGATAGCCGGGGTAGTGCTTGGGAAGAGTCCCTAATTCTAACACCGCCAGGCAGTCAACTTATTTTACTCTCTGCCAGCGTCCCAAATAGCGAAGATTTTGCGTCTTGGATGACTGCATTGACAGGAGTTGAATCAAAAGTCATTAGAGTGACCAAAAGACCTGTTCCTCTTGAACATGTGGTTTATTGTAAAAATTATGGTTGGATTTTGGCAAGTCTATTAAACTTAAACAAAGTTGAACTACAAACCCTTGTTCATCAAGCGAATCGTATGTATCAATCTCAGCCACCATTTAGAAACAAAGAATATTATTTGGATCATGCTGCCGGTATCAATGATGCTCTTGAGCTAAACTTGGGGCCTTTGGTTATTTATGCTGGAAGACGAGCAGATGTAGAAGGGTTCGCGCAAGCTTTTGCTCGTTTTGTGAAAGCCCCCATGAGTTCAGAATTCAAAGCAAAATTAGATGCTCGTTTAAAAAATTTAGCTGGCTGGGAGTATGTACCTCAGGAATTAAAACGTCTTATCGCAAGATTTGGTATTGCCTACCATCACAGTGGCATGATTCCCCCAGGTCGGGTTGCCATTGAATCCTTGCTTAAGGAAGGTTTACTCAGAATTTGTTGCGGAACAATGGGAATAAGTCTTGGTGTGAATTTTGCCGTTAGAAGTGCTTATATTACAGATACCCATAGGCCAAGCGAAGGTGGAGATACTTCATATTCCAATACAGAAATTATGCAAATGCTCGGACGCGCTGGTAGAAGAGGGCGTGATGCACAAGGTTTTTCATTATGGTTTGATGTCGGACGATTTGTTAAACAATCACCAAAATCAAGAGAGGTTTGTAAAAGTTCTCTTAAAATTGATCCCACAACTATCTTGAGCATCTTAGGTGTTCACAAAAATATAAATTACCTTCATGAGTTTTATGAAAAATCATTTTATATGCGCTCACTAGGTCACGAGCCCTCCAAGAAAAAACATAGTGCTATTGATTCCATTGTGGGTCATTTACACGCCATAGGAGCTTTAGATGGAGAAGTACCTACAACTATGGGAAATATATCACGCTATTTTCCCCAAGCTGGAGGACTCATCATTGCTCAATGGCTCGCGGAAGGTACAATTACCCATGAGACTTTCTTTGATTATCTTCAAGCCATGGCAGCCTTCGGTGCAGCACATTTTAAAGAAGTTCCCACTACTCATGCCGATATGACGTTTCTTCATGATCTAAATATACACTCTTTGATTGACACCTATTATCCGTACCATCTTTTTCCAGATCATTATGATGAAATTAAAAATAGGCGTATTCCTAATTCAACAGGTGAGATCGTATTTAGAGAGTTTAATTATGGTGCAGCATCTATTGTGAAACATTGGCTAAATCCAAAAACAACATGGCAAGAGCTTATTGCTGATCACTCTTCAAAATATTTTTCTGATGGTGACTGCATGAATGTTCTTTTTCGATTTGCTACATTTTTGCAAAGCTGTGCCAGACTTGATGAGCTTTCACCAGCTATTGCTGCACAGGCTAAAAGACTCTGGAAAATCCTGATGAGAGACCCCTTAGACGCACGAAATAGAATGCTTCTTGAAGAAGATGAAAAACAAGAGGCTAAATAGCGTTTGGAGTCATTAAACACAGGGTTTTTTAAGCTATGAAAATATGGATTGATGCAGATGCTTGTCCAAATGCCATTAAAGAGATTGTATATAAGGCTGCCATAAGATTAAAAGTGCATACATATTTTGTTGCGAATTCATATCTCAAAATTCCTTCTTCAGAATATTTGCATTTGATAGTCGTTGAAAAAAAATTTGATGAAGCAGATTTTTATATTTCAGAACAGTTGCACCCGCAAGACTTGGTTGTAACAGCAGATATTCCTTTTGCAGATATTGTTGTAAAAAAGAATTGCGTAGCAATTAATCCAAGGGGTGAGCAGTATACAAGTGAATCTATTTCTGAGAAATTATCCATGAGAAATTATTTACAAGTATTACGTGAGGGAAGAATTATTCAGGGTGGGCCGTCTTCTTTTTCGGACAAAGATAAAAAACAATTTGCTGCCGCATTTGATAAATTCACAGCTAGAGTTCCCAGGGATTAAATAAACTCTCCCCATTTTTCATAACATGATTCTAACTCTTTTTGAAAATATTCGATTTTATCGCTTATTTCCTTTGTTTTTTCATAGGATAGGTTTTCAGAATATATGCGATTTAAGTCTTCTGTATGTTTATTAATTATAGTTTCTAACTGTGAAATTCGTTGTTCCAAGGCCTCAAATTCTTTTTGATGCTTAAAGGAAAGCTTCTTTTTGTTATTTTGCTGTATGTCTGAGGAACTTTCCTCTTTCTTGTTTGGTATTTTGTCCTTGTTTCCTTTTTCTAAAGACTGCTGAGCATTAACTTGTTCTAGGGCTTGGTTTAAATCAGCATAAATTTGCCAAAATGATTGCTCTTGGTTGCTGCCTGTGTAAGCTATGACAGAGGTAGAAACTCTTTGCATAAAATATCGATCGTGACTTGTAAAAATAACTGCGCCCTTAAATTCTAGTAAATTTTTTTCTAATACTTGAAGTGTGGGAATATCTAAATCATTTGTAGGTTCATCAAGAATAAGAACGTTTCCTTGCTCTAGCATTAATTTTGCTAACAGAAGTCTTGCTTGCTCGCCTCCAGATAAATCAATTATTTTTCTGTTAGCATCGTACTTGCTAAATAAAAACTTTTCCAAGTAACTCATTATATGTATGTATTTTCCATCAAAAAAGACTTGATCTCCCTTATGAGAAATAACTTCTCTTACTGTATCATCAAGTGATAATTGATAACGTTTTTGATCAAAGTAAGACGGCTTTGCTAATTCGTGGTATTTAATTTCTCCCTGAATGGGTGATGTTTTATTATAAATTAAATTTAAGAGGGTAGATTTCCCTGAACCGTTATGTCCTAAAATTGCAATTCTTGATTTTGGTTTTAAAACTAAATTTAAATTTTTGAATAAGAAAAAATTTGATTTACCAGGATGTGAAATACTTGCATTTTTTATAGCAATTAGTTCCTGATCACCCAGATTTAAATGCTTTGCAACTATATTATCATCTTTGTCTCTTGCAAAGCTTGAGATTTTTGGTTGGAATCCTAGCTCTGTATTTTTATTTGTATTTAATTTTCTTTGTTTATTTTGTAAGTTTTTATCTAAGCTGTGCGCTCGTGCTATTCTTGCTGTCTGCTTTGTTGTTCGAGCCTTTGTTCCTGAACGAAGCCACTCCAATTCACGTCTCATTGTATTAGCCATTTTTGCGCATTCTTTTTCATTGATTGCCATAATATCTAATTTCTTTTCAGTGTAAGCCTCATAGTTACCTTCAAATTGGCGAGCTTCTCCGTCTTCAATTTCTAAAATTTTATTTACTAACGTATCAAGTAGAGCTCTATCATGTGAAATTATGACGAAAGAGACTGCTTCTAAATCCTGGCCTGGAGTTTTCAAACCCAAAAGAGAAAATCCGTTTTCTACAATTTTTAGGAGAAATTCTTCAAGCCATTCAACTGTTTGTACGTCTAAATGATTTGTTGGTTCGTCAAGAAAAATAAGTTGAGGATTTTTTAAAAGAGCACAAATAATTTGTACTTTCTTTTGCTGTCCTCCTGATAGATTTTTAAATTGATTTCTTGAAAAATCTTCTAGCTGACCTAGTTTTAGTGCGCTTAGGATAATATTTTCTGTTGGTGTACCAGGTACATTTGAGAGCCTTTCATTTAGTTCAGACAATATTTCTTGCCATTGAGGATCGTAAACTAGATTTAAGTTTGTATTTGCCAACTGATTGTGTTTTTCGATTTCAAATTCAATTTGTTTCATTTGAGCTTCTGAATCATATTCAAATGGCAGGGCGTTTTTAAGAACATCTAAAACTGATAACTCTTCGACAATAGAAATTTTTTGATCGATGAAGGCAATACGAGTATTATTGCGTAAAGATATTGAACCTTTGTCAGGTTTTAAGTCTCCTTTTATCATCTTAAATAAAGTCGACTTTCCTGCACCATTTGGGCCAATTATACCCCATCGTTCACCTGGATGAACAGCAAAAGAAAGATTTTCAAAGAGAACTTTTGAGTCATAAGAAGCATGAAGTTCATGGCACGTTAAATATGGAGGACTAATGCTCATTTTTAGAACCTTTTGTAATGCAGATATAAATTATGAATTAGAGATTAAAACTACATTATTCTTTCTATAGAATAATGGAAAAACTTTTTCTATTTTCTTTTATATGTTAAATTTAATTAAGTCAAAACTCTACTGCCTTCGAAATACTTTGATCATAAATTTTAACACTTTTTAAGTTGAATTTTTCAAATTTTTTATTGAAATTTTCTTTGGCTCTGGTTTAAAGGTAAGAACATAAAAAAAAATTTCGTAGAGTACTGAATTAACGTTCTCGTTGGCATTGAGAACAATACCAACTACTTCGACCATTTTGTGGTATTCTTAAAATAGTGCCTTTACATTTATAGCCAGAGCATGCTTGATTATGACGATTATAAACTAAATGATGACGTTGAAATGAACCCAATTCTTTTTCCATGGTTTGATAACTTTTGATACTTGAACCCTTGAGTTCTATTGCTTTATTTAGAATAGCTGGAATAATTATACTAAGAGATTTTTTCTCTTTTTTAGTTATTTGATTGCAGGGGCATAGTGGATGTATTTTTGCCCTAAATAATGCTTCAAGCACATAGATATTTCCAAGACCACCTATATGTTTTTGATCCATTAAAATATCTTTTACACTTCGTTGTGTTTCAAAAAATTTATTAGAATTAAAAAAACTTTGTAAATCCTCACTATTTAAAGGATCTGCTATCGTACAAAATTTATCGGGATTATAAGTAGTCCATGAACCAAAACGTCTTGGGTCTATGTAGGCTAATGGTTTTTTACCCTGGAAAAAAATGGTGATATGTTGATGTTTTTCAGGTAAAATATCAGTCGCTTGATGAAATGAACCCGTCATTCCCAGACTTACCAAAGCACAACCCGTATCTGTTTGTAAAACAAGTTGCTTTCCCACTCGAAAGCATTTTTGCAACAGACTATTTTTAAAAAAAATTTGAGTTAGCTTTTTTTTATCTAAAATAAAGCGCAAGTTATCTCTGTGAAATATTATTTTTTCAATCTTGGAACCGCAGTAATTAGCTTGTATGGAATTTGCAAACATTTGCACTTCTGGTAGTTCAGGCATACTTTTTCTTTAACAAACTCAGGTTATTTAATTGAAATACGGGTATCTTTCATATTTGACGTATGCTTATTTTTTGTATTGACGTAAAATGGATTGTCTTTAGCTATATAGTGGCTAAATTTGGGGATATTTTCTAAAGTCTCCATGTTTGTTAATAAATTTTTATTCAAACTTACAAACTTTAAATGATTTAAATTTTTAAGAAAATCAATATTTGAAATTTGGTTATTGTTTAAAAAAACCCACTTCAAATTGGTGAGGATAGATAGGCTATCTGCATTATTGATCATATTGTTATTTAAACTCAAAAAAACAAGTTTATAAAGGGAAGATAGAGGCGTGGTATCATCGATGGAATTATTATCAAGCCATAAAGATCGTAAATGAACCAAGGAAGAAAGCGGTGAAAGATCTTCAATTTTTTGATGAGATAAACTTATCATACGAGCTTTATTTATTGTATTCATAGTTTCAGATGAACATGTTTTTGAATCAAAGAAAGCCAAAATAGCGCTAACTGTATGACTTATAGCGGTATCATTGCTTTTTTCTGTGCACCAGCTTTCGAACGTTTTATTAAATACAAAGTTATAAACTGAAATATTTGAACTAAAAGCATTAGAAATCTCAACCCGGCACTTCATATATGTTGTAAGATATTTTGAAGGATTATAAAAAATTATTTTATCTTTATTAAAATAGAACAGATTTTGGCAAAGAGCCTCTGAACCAGTAATACTAAATGTATTT
>JAIXXU010000022.1 GCA_027490595.1 Pseudomonadota bacterium | reverse complement strand
TTTATACATTTTAAATTAATTTTCACACCTTATTCAATATCTTTAGCTCCATTTTTGGGTGATTTTATTGAACACTTAAGGCTAGGTGATTTTTACGAAGAACAAATTTTAGCGGCCTTTCATGAAACATCATCGCAATTAGATTTATCATTAGCTGTTCATGAAAATAATCTTTTTGCCAGTTTAAGACCACATATTCAAGTTACTGATGAAAGTGATATCAATTCCAGGGGAGAATTTTCTCTTAGTCTGAGATTATCAACAGCTATTATTGACGTAATTGAAGGATTAAGAAGACAATTTATGCCTGATTTACCAGATAATCCTTCTACAAATTATCAAGTATACGTTTGTCTCGCAGCTGTTTTTATCAGATTAAGTAGCAGTACGTTTTTTGGTAGCGAACACTCATCACCACTCCCTTTTCGCAATTTTGCCATAGCGTTATTAAACGAAGCGCTGCAACATAATCAAATGGCGCAGGATCAAATTATTGATTGGAAGCATAGGCTTGCTGGAACAGCTAACCGTTTTAGCTGTACAGATATTCTTTTTTCTATGATGTGGGTGGATGGAATAGACCAATTTTCCGTGCGAGGATTAATAATTCCCCCGGCTTGGCGATAAATTTTTTCTTTTATACTTTAACAATATATTATGCCTTATAAGCGATCAATAAATGAAAAATGTATTTTCCACAAATAAAAATGTATGTTAGAATAACTGTTGTTCTTATAAACCGAATAGCTTGAGGTTTTTTATGCAAAAAATAGGGCAAATTCCACAAAGAAAAATCATTTTCTGGAATCACGGAACTAGAAATGACCCTCATATGGAGGTACTTGCGCACAAAATTAAAAACATTCTAGGTCATTGCGCGGCAAAGAAAGCTATGTTTCTTCGTTTTATGCAGTACATTCAATCCCTTGTAATAAATTCTCGCAACAATAAAGAACTCAATCTCCATGGACAAGAGTTGTGTATTAATGAGAGTATCGCAAGTTTTATGGCGCAAAATTTTTTTGGAATTACTAGCCAAGACATAAATTTATTAATCGCTCTAGCTCAACAAAAGCAACATAAAAACTTCTTTTTAGGGGAAATTTATTTCTTCTCCGAGTCAGTTTTCGGGTTCTTGGGTTATCTCAATTATTCCGTTCAAGAGGTCCTTTCCTATAATACAAAAATCAATGAATTTGTTTTTTTTAAAGAGCAAAATCTTTCATATTTTTCATTTGAAGAGATTGATTTATTTGGGTTTAATTTATCAAATACTGATTTGACGAACTGTCACTTTAAAAATACAAAAATTGTTGGTGCTAACATTTATCTCGCAAAACTCCCTGCAAACTTGGAGGAGCAATACCCGCAATCCAGTGTTAAATCCAAAGGTGCTTTTAGAATTCAAAAAGAAGAATATAGAAAAGATAAAAAGAGTGAAAAATATGACAATCTTATCAGAGATCTTACTGATGAGCTCAGCTCAGACAAACAAAAAAAGTCAATTTTTCTTAAATTCGTGAGACTTATTCAAAGTTCAGACATCAAACTAGCGCGTGAGGGCGAACGCGGTTCAAAAATTTATATTCATCCTGCTATTCAATCCTTCATGTCCAAAAACTTTAAATCTTTAAATGACGATAATATTCAACTGTTAATTTCTGCTTCAAGACATCGTTCTGATGGTGTAAAATATGATATATCGACTTCACGTTTTTTCTTTTTTACGAAATCGCTGAGACATTTTCTTTTAAAAGTTGGTTTTGGAAATCTAGATATTTTTTCTTCACAAAAAAAAATATCCACTCTTAATTTTTTTAGAAGATCTGATCTTTCAGGCATGGAATTTAGCGAGTTAAACTTGTCAGGATTTGACTTTAGTTTTTGTAATTTAAATAAGAGTAATTTTAATAATTGTACGTTTTTCAATACAATTTTTTACCGGTCTAAATTCACATTCTGTCAACTCGAAAATAATACAATAAAGTATGTAAAGTTTATAAGATGTAACATAACCGGATCAAATTTTTGGAGTAATTATAAGTATAAGAATATTATAATTTTACATAATTGTCTCGATGAGAATAAGGTTAAAACACAAGTTGTAAAGCAAGAGCGATTAAAAAAGCGGTTAAAAACTATACCGGAAGAAGTTGTTTCTATTGAAACCCAAATTGACAACTATACTAACTATAGCATTAGTGATAGTGAGATATACGAAGAAAACTTTTCTGGGAAGTTCTTAAGAGGCGCAAATTTTCAAGATAAGCGTTTTAAAAAATGTGAATTTGACAATGCTAACTTGTCTAATTCTAATTTTACAAATGCTTGTTTCGAAAAATGTAAATTTGACAATGCTAATTTGTCTAATTCTAATTTTAAAAATGCCCTTTTCAAAAATTGTTCATTTTCAAATAGTATTTTTCTTAATTCTCTTTTAATTGCTGCGAGATTTGAAAATTGTTTTTTTGAAAATATTTATATAAATAATAATTCTATAAAAAAATGCTCATTTAAAGATTCAACTATTCAAAATTCTTACCTCACAAACCTAAATTTTAATAATGTACTTTTTTCTAACACAAAGATTTCGAATTCTGATTTTTCTTATAATAGATTTATTGATGTAAATTTCAAAGATGTTAAATTTAAAAAAGTCAGTTCTAATTTCTCATATTTTTACTCAAGTTTTCAGAGTTTTTGTGGTTTTGTTTTGGGTAATAATCTTGATGGACTTAATTTTGATGAATGCAATTTTGATAATAGTTCATTTTTTCAATATTTATTTGCCGTAATTCCGATTTCAAATTCAACATTTAATCATTGTAGTTTTGTTAAAACAAATATGACTAGTATCGAGGTAAAACATTCAAATTTTGATTCTTCTACATTTGAAGAAGCAATTTTAAATTGCTCTAAATTTGAAAATTCTTCTTTTAGAAATTCCCGTTTAGAAAAAATTAAAATAGATCGGCCTCTTTCTCCAGATTTTTTGCTTGATGCAGCATTTACAAAATTTATAGACGTAGATCTCAGCGATGTTTCCTTGTTTACACTTTATATGCCTAAGCATTTTCAGCATAACTGCGAAGAAACTTTTCATCTTTTGTCTATTAGTAAACAATATTTTGATTTCGTTGATAATATTTCAGACTCTTTTACCATTAAAAAGAATCTTATCGAATCAATTTTTAACTATTTTGATATACTAAGAAGAAATATTGAACTTAGAATTGAACTTGGGCTTGAAGACTTTTCAAAATTTTTTAAATATGCAGAAACTTTTTTGGATAATCCTAATTTACATAAACTTTTTACGGATAGACTTCTACCTATATTTCTCACAAATG
>JAIXXU010000119.1 GCA_027490595.1 Pseudomonadota bacterium | reverse complement strand
GGCTTTTCTTATTGTTGTTCGAAATGGAGGCTTTTGGGAACTGACAAGCTATGGTTCTTTCTTAAAATTTATTGGCGGTCCTGTTTCCTTTTTTTGCATTTTTCTTTCATCTATAATACTCCTAAAAAAGAAACTCATTTCCTCCTCCGTTTTTATAATTCCAATTCTTCTTTTTATTCTTCAGTTTATTTTTGGATTAGGAGAGCCAGCTCATGGTTGGTATTGGTTTCCTTGTATTATTGCTTTTCTTGTAATGCCTGTTTTTTATAATACTATGACTGATAGAAGAGATTTAAAAGTTTCACTTCTTCTAGTATCCGCAATTTTTTCTAGTTTACATTATAGTTTATGGGAAGTTCAAAACAAGTTAAATCATACATTTGAGATAATAAATTATTCTTCTTCATTTGATTGTATTGATCAAATAATAAATAAATATCATATTGATACTGTACATGATTTGAGCACTATTGGAGTTTCATTTCGCTCGAAGAACCACCTCAAAATAAATAACTATCAGCAAACATTTGTAAAATTTCTAGACTCTAAATTTGACTTTAACTCAAACGAGCTTTTTATAATTGGATATCGTGTATCACATTTATGGGGCCCAGCTCAAAATTTTCTTCAATCTCTTGATAATTCTGATGTTTCAAGGATTCAGTGTGGTTTAAATTATGTCTACTTTAAGCAGCATGATAAAGCATTTATAAAAAAGGAAGATCCTAAAGAGCAAAAACCACTTATGAATTTTAAGATAGATATTCAAAGCGACGTCAGGCATATTACTCATTTTAATTCAATATTTACCTATCCGATTAAAATTTTTTCATATAAAAATGTTTATGTTTATGATAATAATATATTCAGGTTTACTCCCTTTATTAAACCAGTTTATGGTGAAATCAATGTCTTTATTAAAAATCTGACAGGAACAAATTGGTTTGGTAGGGCAGCAAACGTTAAATATCCAATTTCAGTTTCATATCATATTATTGACTTAAAGAAAAAAAAGTTCATTTATGAAAGCATTCGAACACCAATTATAAATCCTTTAAATTATATGAGCGCTTCCATTTATAAGTTAAAGTTTGAAGTACCTCCTCCTGGCAAATATATTTTGAGAGCTACTGTTGTTCAAGACGGAGTTTCATGGTTTGATAATGATAATAAAAATTATATAGACATTCCTCTAGATGTTTACCCAAATATATTTAATATATATAGTGAACTCTAATTGCTAATTGAGTATTTTATTATTTTTCTTCGCTGGCTTTAACAAGGCAGAAGACATTGAATTGAACTTAACCTAAGCGCAACAAACTTCCTTGTTTAAATGAATATTACCTAATCAACTTCCTAACTCACACGATGAATTTTCAACGTATTTGTACTTTTCATGGCACTCACAGGAATTCCACCTGTAATCACAATCACGTCACCAGGTGCGACAAAGCCCTGGGTTTTTACAAATTCTGCAATGTGATTAAACGCTTGGTCTGTATCGTAAAAGGTATTGTTGTGTATTCCTAAAATACCCCGGTAAAGAGACATACGACGAGCTATGTCGGGTCTAGGTGAAAAAGCAATAATGGGTGTTTTAGAGCGAAATTTTGCCAAATGTTTCGCTATGGTTCCCGTCAGCGTAAGACAAACAATTGCTTTTGCATTCAATTTATCAGCAAGTTCAGTGGTGGTACTGGCAAAAACATCCTGAAAGTTATTTTCATCGTATAGCCTTTGCATCATAAGTCCGTCAGAAACCAACGCTTGGTTTAAATTGTCATCAATTCGAGTCAAAATGTCACGCATGGTTTTTACAGCCAAATCTGGATATTTGCCCGAAGCTGTTTCACCGGAAAGCATGGTGGCATCAGCTCTGTCAAAGACAGCATTGGCAACATCACAAATTTCAGCTTTCGTTGGTCGCCTATTTTCAATCATGGAGTCTAGCATTTGAGTGGCTACAATAACTGGTTTCCCAAATTTCAACGAAGCTTCAATGATTTTTTTCTGAAACACGGCCACATGTGCAAATCCGCATTCCACACCTAAATCACCTCGCGCTACCATAATACCATCAGAAATTTGGCAAATTTGTTCGATTTGTTCAACAGCACCAAGCATTTCAACTTTTGTAATCACAGGTATTTGAGCACCTAGAGCACGAAGCATATCTTTAAATTTCAAAACATCTTGAGCTGATTGCACAAAAGACAATGCCATATAATCGACATGATGAGCAATTCCGAAAAGCATATCTTTGGTGTCTTTTTCTGTAGTAGATGGAATCGATAAACGACAGCCAGGAAAATTTACACCTTTGCGTGATTTCAAATAGCCGCCGTGAGTCACTTGGCAAAAAACTTCGTGCCCTTCCATCTTCTTGATTTCCATACTCAGGAGACCATCATCAAGAAGAATTTTTGCACCCACATGCACATCTTGAGCCAGATGCTCGTAATCAATAGGAATAACATTGTTCTCTTTTTGCTCAGTTCCATAAATAAAGGTAATTTCT
>JAIXXU010000275.1 GCA_027490595.1 Pseudomonadota bacterium | reverse complement strand
TGTAAAAATTGATATTCCATATATTACGAAACTCAATGAAGAAACAAAAATTTATAAGAAGGACTTCAATTCTGAGTCTGTGCCCCACATTCATATTGCTCCACATACCATTGAAACAGCTGCTATGTGGGGAATACTAACTCGCTTGGAAGAACCTAAAAAAGCAAATTTAACCGTCATGCAGAAACTGAAACTATACAATGGCAAAACACTGTCTGGGTATACAGAAGATAACATTATGGAATTAAAAAGGGAGGCTTTTCGCGAAGGATTAGACGGTATTTCACCTCGCTATATTCAGGATAAAATTTCTAACGCATTGGTAGAAAACAAAGGTAATGGTTGTATTAATCCTTTTATTGTTCTCAACGAACTGGAATCAGGTCTTAAAAATCATAGCCTAATTCGAGGCGAAGAAGTCAAAAAAAGATATAGAGAACTTTTATCAATCGTAAAACAAGAGTTCGAAGATTCTGTAAAAAATGAGGTGCAAAGGGCTATATCTGCAGATGAAGAAGCAATTTCAAAACTTTGCGGAAATTATATTGATAATGTCAAAGCTTATACACAAAAAGAAAGAGTAAAAAACAAATATACAGGAGTGAATGAAGAGCCAGATGAAAGATTGATGAGAAGTATTGAAGAGAAAATTGATATCCCAGAAAGCCGTAAAGATGATTTTAGGCGAGAGATTATGAATTATATAGGTGCTTTGGCATTGGAGGGAAAAATATTTGATTATCGAACCAATGAGCGTTTACAAAAAGCACTTGAATTGAAGCTATTTGAAGATCAAAAGGATACCATCAAATTAACAAGTCTTGTTAGTAATGTTGTAGATAAAGATACCCAAGCAAAGATTGATGTCGTAAAAAATAGACTTATTAAAAATTACGGTTATTGCGATATTTGTTCCACAGATGTTTTACATTTTGTTGCCAGCATTTTTGCTCGCGGTGATGCAAAAAAAATGGAGAATAATTAAAGTAACCAAAAAGACAGGACTGCAATAGTTGTAAAAGGCAAAGCTCCTAAAAATAGCATCAAAGGACTTATGCCGTCCCGTCCAAAAGATTCTTTTAAAATACCGTAGCCAGAAGGATTTGGAGCATTCGCAATTACTGTTAATCCTCCACCAGCAACGGCTCCAGCCATAATATAATACTTTGAACTATCACTTAAATTTGTCACCAAACTCGCTAAATATGTAATAGCAGCATTGTCAGTAATGGCTGTTAATAGTGTTGATCCCAAAAATAATTGGTGTCCGGGAAGCATTGTGATTACACTTTGTAGCCACCAACCTTGGAGACTTCCCAAGGTAACTAATCCTCCTAAAAAGAACGCAACCAGCAAACTTTCTTTGATTTTTAGAGTTCCTTGATATTCTTTCGTAACTTCGTGCCAGCCTAGAAAAAATAAAAAAGTTGCAATGTAAAAATTAGTATAGTGATGAAATAAAACAGTTATAATAATAAATATCAAATTTGAAGATTTTATCCAAAATGGAGTTTTTTTATCAGTTTTGATTTTGTTAGCAGTTTTACTCAGGGCTTCAAATTCTTTTTTAAAAAGAATTACAAACAATATTGTTCCTATTATAATTGAAAGTATTGACTTTATTCCAAAGTTTTTAAATACAAAAAATGAGCTCCAATTCCAAGTGGAAGCTACAACTAAAATAGGAGGTGCTGCAAAATTCGTAAGAGTTCCACCTATAGAAATATTTACAAAAAGCAAACCAATCGCGCTATATTTAAACTTTTTAGATAGATTATTATTGTATATATTTTCTTTTAATAAAAGAGCGACTACTGTCATAGCTGCAGGCTCTGTTATAAATGAACCCAGTAAGGGACCAAAAATAAGGGTAGATACAAAGAAAGCTTTTTTCTCCTCAATGGGGAATAACTTACACAAAATGGCAATTAAATCTTGAGCAAGCTGTATAATAGGTTTTGTTGCTGCAATAGTCATGATGACAAAGACAAAAATAGCCTCAGAAAAATCTAACGAATTAACGTATGACGCGGCTTGATTTACTCCACTTGATATCGCAATAATAAAAACAAAAATAAAAGCCCAAAAACCAAAGACAACTTCTACTTCACCTAAAAAATGAAATATTTTTTCAGGAATTGATCCTCGTGCAAACTTATGCGAAAAGACCAGTATTTGTCTTGTTAAAAAAGTGTGTACAATGGCAATAGCAAAAATAACTGTTGAAAGATGCAGTGTCTGGATAGTAAAATTATGAATCAATGAGCCCATGAATATTCTCTTGCAATATTTTTGTATTTTGGTAATTAGACCAATGTATCGACTTGTCATTAGTTAAATCAATAGGAGTTTTTATGCCAGCTGCAATTCGAGCTAATGAGTTTAGGCAAAATATGCCAAGGCCTGAGCACAGGGAAGTTCAACGTGACACCTGTGGAAATTTATTCAAGGGTATCGCAATCTCATGTTTTGGCGCATTAATCGTAAACAAAGCATTCAAATATAATATTTATGGCATGATCTTTGGACCTTTCTATGGTTTAGTGACATCAATATATTTGGGCACATTGGCAAAAAAAAACGGTTTTTCTTTGGGTACTGCCGTATGTATGGGCGCTAAAGTTGGTATTTACGGTGGATATAGATATGAACTTTCATACGAAAGTCAAATTTATACAGTTGACAAAAATTCTTCAAATCTAACAAATCTTGGTTTAAATAACGTTGACAAAATGTTAAGTAGAAGAAATATTTCCATGCAAATTGGGGCTGCTGCAGGAGCTCTTTCAGCTGCGTGTGCCTATAAATTTTCTTGAATTGAACGTTATAGCCATTCCCGCATGAAAGATATACATTGCAATTAGATGCAACTCATTCGCGCGGAGTTTTTATATGACGCAGGTATTTTACTTAAAGGCACCGATTAATGGTTTTTGTGTCCCAATCGATAAAGTCCCTGATGATGTTTTTGCCAAAAAAACGTTGGGCAG
>JAIXXU010000130.1 GCA_027490595.1 Pseudomonadota bacterium | reverse complement strand
TACCACCAATTTTTGGAATGATGCTTGCGGGCGATTTGATAAAAGAACATTTAAAAGATTTTGATCTCCGGAATAGAGATACATTTCATCATACTCCCACCTTTGAAGAGTTCAAAAGACATCTTTCTTCCTGACTTTGTCGAAAAGTGAGATTTCCCAAAAAAGTTATCCACAATTTTTGATACTTGTTTCAAAACGGACCATGGAATGCCTCCGGAGCGTAAGACCGCTTTAGCTCATCAATTCTCACGATGGCAAGAAGTACTTACCCACTTTAATGAATTAGATAATAAATTTGATAATGACCTGGATAATTATATTCCTATAAATGATCATGAAAATTTAAATACTATTTTCTATACACCAGAAGTAACTAATACAGCTTTAAAATTGGACGAGAAATTAATATTTTAGTTAGGCGTTTTGATAAAGTGAAAATCATGGCTATATACAAAGATCGAGAAGAAATACCATTTCGTATGGGGAATCAATACGAAGAAATGTTGATTATTAATGAAGCAGATAGGCTACAGCCTAAAGCCCTCGAAGAAATCAGAGATTTGTATGATAGAAAGTTATCTAAATCATCAAGTGAACCGCAGCTTGCAGTGATTTTAATCGGTATGCCTGGCATCGAAAAAAGACTCATTCTCTTCCAACAGCTCTATTCTCGTATAGGATTTGTGCACGCTTCTAAGGCATTAAGCGAGGAAGAGATTATTTTTATAATTCAAAATCGATGTAAATCACTTAGTGTTAACATAGATGTAAAAGATTTTTCAGATAATGAAGCCATTGCAACATTTACAAGAATAACTGAAGAAAACTTTAGATTAATAAACAGGCTTTTAAAACAATGTATCCGAATTTTACAAGTGAATCAATTGTCTTCAATTTCAAAAAACGTCTTAGAAGCTGCTAGAGAATGTTTAGTTATAGGGAATGTTTAAAAATGAAAAAACTATTATTAAAATCATTTTGTTTGATGACACTTTTGTTTTCAAACAGTTTATGGGCACAAGAAAAAAAATCTGGTTTTTCAGTAAATGAAATTACAATTAATAGAGTTCAAGAGTTACTAAAAAATCATAAAGTCTCTTGCGTAGACCTTGTTACAGCATACATCGATAGAATAAAAAAATATAATTTGAGTCTTGGAAGCAAACCACCTATCAATGCTATAACTGAAATCAATCCATTCCTATTAAATGAAGCAAGATCATTGGATAAAAAGATCAACAATAATAAGCCCATTGGACGTCTTTTTTGTGTTCCTTTTTTACTAAAAGATAATATAGATACCTATGAGACTCATTCAACATCAGGCTCACTTTCTCTTTTGGGAAATCAACCTATTAAAGATGCACCTCTTGTCGCGCAATTAAGAAAAGAAGATGCAATTATATTAGGTAAAGCTTCTATGGATGAATTTGCTTCTGGAATATTCGGGATTAGTGGCAGAAATGGAAGAACAGGGAATGTTTACGATACCAATGAAAATCCTGGAGGATCGAGTAGTGGGCCTGCAGCTGCTATAAGTGCTAATTTTGCCGTAGCAGCTATTGGAACCGATAATAGCGGTTCTGTTCGCATTCCCGCTGCATTTAATGGGGTTGTCGGATTACGTCCAACCGCAGGGCTCATAAGCCAAGAAGGAATATTACCTAGAGGAAATATTGATGGGATAGCTGGCCCTTTAACAAGAACTGTAGAAGATTTAGCAGTCGTATTAGACATTGTCGTAAAATCGAATATGATAAATAGCAAATCTAATCATCCAATTTCATACTTATCTTACTTGAATGAACTCACATTAAAGCATCAGAAAATAGGGGTTATAAAGAAATTTCAAGCCATTGACTCGTTTAAAAATATGCCAACAGATTCATTGAAATTATTTGAAAATTATTTTTCTGATATAAAAAAATTAGGAGTGGAAATATTGCCAGAAGTTAACCTACCAGATATTAATCTTGATCGTGCTCTGAATGAGGCTGGCGAATTGCAAGATATGAATGAATATCTTAATTCATATCCTAGTGTCAGAAAAAATTATCAAGACATTTGCACCTCAGGACGAACGACTACATTTGGAACAAAAAGTGATTGTATAAAATTCATTAAAAATTTACCGCAAAAATTTTCTAAAAAATACAACAAATCTTTTAATATCATTGAAGAAAATAGATTATATATTGAAAAAATTATGGAACAAAACCATCTAGATGCATTATTGATACCAGTTAGCACGAATGGCAGTGCCTCTTACGATTATACCGCAATGATAAATGAATCTATTGCGTCCAATTCAGGTTTGCCCGGTATTACATTTAATATTGGTTATACGAATAAAGGAATGCCTGTAGGCGTAGAACTTATCGGTAAAAAATTTAAAGAAGGTGAATTAATTAAATTGGCGTACGCTTACGAACAAAAATACGGGAAAAGAATTGAACCTAAAATGCCAAAAGAGAATAAAAAAATAGAAACATTGGACATACCACAATATAATAATTTAGTAACAGAAATCGGATTTAACACGTTTAATAAAATTCTCAAGGAAAGCAAAAGTAATGATGTATCTAAAATTTTAACCCCAGTTATTTTTAATAAAATTTATACAGATATGCTTGAAGATAAAATTAAAAATGTTCAATAAATTAAAATAAAAAAGGATTTTAAGTATGAGAAAATTTTCAGACAATGAAGACCTTAATATCACTAGGTGGCAAGAACTTGAGCATACAAATCCGCACTATCTTGCTAAACTTCTAGAACAAAGGTCTGCTGAAATAATGCCTCGAATTTATCAAGAATCCTTCAAGAAAGGGATATCTGTCTCATATTGTGATCACAACTATAACAATGAGCTTATTGAAGAATTTCCAGATGGCAGAAGATTTATCCTAAAAGTAACCTATGATGAAAAATCAAAGAAATTTGTAAAGGAATTTGTCAAAGAAATTCCAAAAGGGCAAGATAAATGAACGAATCACCTTTGTTAGTTATTGTTGCTGGCCCAAATGGAGCAGGAAAAACGACATTTGTAGAGAAAATAAGTTCTGATATCCTAACAAAAACATTCTTTGTTAATGCGGATAATATTGCTAGAATTTT
>JAIXXU010000046.1 GCA_027490595.1 Pseudomonadota bacterium | reverse complement strand
GTAGGAAAGGTGGATTATTTAAATCCTTCGTTTTCCCTTACAATACAAGGAAATGAACCACCTAGAACGTTTGAGCTTGTGGCAGAAAAATTAATTCTCACCATGCCAATTGCACGAATGATGGGTATTTTTCCGAAGGACTTTTTATCTCCTGAACAGTCTCGTTTTTTATCCAAGGTTGCTCCTATGTCCTTGGTTGTTTATGAAATTCCTCACGTTCTTTTTCAATGTTCTCAAGAGTTTCATGCGGCCAAAATAAAAACTGGTGACCAGTTGATGTTTCCTGTAGAAAAAGTTCAAGGTCATGTTGTGGGCGCTGAGTGCCGTCTTGTGCTTTCTATTTTGTTACCTTACGAAAATTCTTTGCAGGCACCTGCTGTTCGTGAAGCTGTGGGTCGTTTAAAAAAAGCTGCCAGTCGAATTTTATCTGAAGAGGCGTCTTTAAATCTTAAAAAAGGACTTCGAATTCCTGATCAAAAATATCAACATCGTGTCGTCTTAGTTCCTGTAGCTCACGTGTTACCAGTCTATTTAAATCCTACATTTTCACTTCAAAAAACTGAAATGGCATACAAAAACCTTTATTGTTGTGGAGATAGTTTTTTTTCATTGGGTGATGAACCGTGGCAAAGAATTGTCAACAGTGTTCAAGAAGTCGTTTTGAAATTATCCTCTTCGATGAAGTAACTATGATTGAAATTTATTTTGACCAAGGCAGTATCACTGTTTTTGGTTTATCCAAAGAAGAAAGTACTCAATATCCTTACTTGGCATGGGATGATCGCGTCCAAAAATATCGAGGTTTTGCTCGATGTTATAGAGAGTTTGTTCTTTTTTTGAGACGTAAAAATATTCCCTACACGGATAATGCTAAAAATTTTGAGCCTTTAGATGTTACTTTAAAGTCTCAACTAGTTCCTCGAGATCATCAGAAAAAAGCTCTTTATGCTTGGGAAAAAGCAGGGAAAAATGGACTTGTGGTGTTGCCCACAGGAGCAGGAAAAACAATTTTGGCCGTGTTGGCTATAACTAGCGTAAAAAGACCTACGTTAATTCATGTCCCCACTATTGATCTCATGCATCAATGGTTTCATGTTTTATCAGCTCACTTAAATTCAGAAATAGGGCTTCTTGGTGGTGGTTATTATGATATCAAAAACATTACTGTAGCAACCTATGACTCTGCGAATATTCATGTGGAACGATTGGGTCATAAATTTGGTTTTCTTATTTTTGACGAATGTCACCATTTAACGGGAGAACAAATCAAGTACTGTGCCTTATCTTCCCTGGCACCCTTTAGGCTCGGATTAACTGCTACCCCAGAAAGTACACCGCAAAGGGAAAAACTTCTTCAAGAATTAACGGGTCCCATTTGCTACCAAGAACATATTCATTCACTTACCGGCCATACTCTCTCAAATTATGAAGTAAGAACCATTAAAGTGAGTTTGACCCAACAGGAGCAAGAGGAATACACCCAATGTCGCAAAACATATACTGATTTTTTAAAAGAAAACCATATTCATTTTACCACTGGTTCTCAGGGTCAAGCATGGAATCAATTCATAAGAATTGCCTATCGAAGTGAAGAAGGCAAAGAAGCATTTCAAGCCTATTTAAAACAAAAAAAAATAGCTCAATCTTCTCAAAACAAAGAAGTTCAGGTTTGGAATATTATTCAAAGTCACAAAAACGAGCGCATGATTATTTTTACGCAAGATAATCATACAGCCTACAAACTAGGTCGTATGTTCTTTCTTCCTGTGTTGACTCATCATACCAAGGTAAAAGAACGTGAGTATTTTCTTGAAAGTTTTCGTTCTGGTGGCTTTAAAATTTTAGTAACTTCAAAGGTGTTAAACGAAGGCGTGGATGTGCCTGAAGCCAGTGTGGCTATTGTTTTTTCCGGGAGTGGCACTGTTAGAGAACATGTGCAACGACTTGGTCGCATTTTACGAGCAAAAGAAGGTAAACAAGCCGTTCTATATGAATTAATTTCAGCTGATACAAATGAGTATTTTATCAATCAAAGGCGGAGAGAACACAGTGCTTACAAAAAAAGAACTTCTACGTATCCGTAAAAGCAAGGGCCGCCTTTATCCTTTGTTTATTTCTACTTCTGATCCACTGTTTTTGGAGTTGGCCACTCACCTTTGTGAAGTGCTAACTCACTGTCTTGGCAAAACAAAACATGATTGGGAAGAGATTTTTGATGAAGCTAGCTCAATGTTTGATGTTCATGAACAAGTCTTTTTAGGGTTTAAAAAAATTTGCGAAGATGCTGTTAAATTTCATGCTCCGGAAAATAATCTTGAAGAATTTAGAAAAAAAATCTTTGAAGCTTCATTTGAATGCCTTTATAAAGTAGAGAAAGAAAGTATTGATAATTATCAGAATAGACTTTGTGAATTTATAAACTCTGTAGAATCTCCCCACACTGTTACAACTATTCAAAATACTCTGTATTCTGATTTGCCAGAGCACCACGTTATTACTGATGTCAAACAGTATACGGCGCATGAGCTTTTGAATAAATATAATGTGTCTTTGGTTCAAGGACTTCTGTTCAATTCCAAAAAAATCACTATTTGTATTCCGAGTTCTCCTGAATTGATGCCTTATTTAAGACAATTGCTTCGTTGTTTAAAATTTTTTCAACTTATTGTCTTCTTTAAAAAAGAAGAGACTCAATTGGTTATTGAAGTTGATGGTCCTTTGTCCTTGTTTCAAAACGTACAAAAATATGGATTTAAATTAGCATGTTTTTTTCCGAGTATATTATCTATGCCAAAGTGGACATTGTCTGCTCATGTCGACCTGAAAAAAAATCCTGAACAGGTTCTTGAGCTGGTTCTTGATGAAAAATGTCAGTTAACCCAAGCCAATAAAAATTTTTCAGCCTATATTCCAGAAGAATTTAATTTATTCGCGGAAAGTTTTCTTAAATTAAATCAAGAAAAGTGGATGATTGAAGAGCGATGCTTGGATGTTTTATTCGATGGTCAAGAATACTTTTTCCCTGATTTTTCTTTTAGAAATCAAGAAACGGGAGAGATTGTTATGCTAGAGCTTTTTCATCCTTGGCATAAAGCAGCTCTCGTGAAAAGAATTCAGCACTTTAAAAAGTTTGGTTTGAGTGTTTCTTATTTTATTGGAGTCAGCAAAGATCTTCTGAAAGATAGCCATATCAAAACTATACTGGACGATAAAGGCTCTTTTCCTGAGGTGTTTTTATTTAGGGATGTTCTTAGTCCAAAACATGTTTTGGAGGCTCTTGAGAAATGTTAGCCTTTATTTTTTGAGATCGACTTTTTCTTCGAACAAGGCATTTGGAATCGTTTTCTTTTCTTACTTTTTCAAGATTTTTTTGTTTTTGTTCATAATATGGCTGACAGTATGAGCAATGACTTTCTTTTTTGTATAAGGGATGTTGAGTATCTTTTTCGG
>JAIXXU010000180.1 GCA_027490595.1 Pseudomonadota bacterium | reverse complement strand
TTTCTAATTTTTCTTTTTTGGGAGCAGCATCAGAAAACGCCTTCAACAAAGCTCTGTAGGATTCTCCTGATTTGTTTCTAATGCTCTGTGCTTGAGGAACGCCACGTTTGTGTCCAAGTTTAGCTATCGTTGCAATAGAAAAGTCTTCAAGTCCTCTTTCTTTCTGTTCAATACATATTTCATAAATTGAGTTTAGAGTATCCTGAGTCTTTTGGGAGGCGTTTTCTTTTAGCTTTGATAACACTTCAGCAGGACTTATCATTACTTTGCTCCTAACGATTTATTTTCTATGTTTGTGATGAACTTGATTTCGGCCGGGAGAATTTTTTCATCATCGATTAAATGATCCAATAAAACTTGACCTTGTATGATTTGATCAATTTTCCCCCAAGTTTTAAGCCTACTTTTCAGAAGCTTAAACATTTCATTTCCAGCCTGAAGTTGTGCAGACTCTGACATTAAGAACATTTGTGGCGCGATATTGTTAAGGTATGCCATACGATCGAGTAGCTGAGTGCGTGGTAAAATAGCGTTGTGGGCAGAGGCTGACTGATAAATGGTTGCATTTTCACAGACTTCTTGCAGTTGCTGAAAATAGCTTGTTTCTTCAAGCTCAATTTGCAGGTCTGAATCATTAGTTACGACCAGTGAAAGTTGTCCAACATCTTCAGCATGATGACCTGTATTATTTTTGTTTATGATGTTTTGGCATAGCTTGATTAGTTTATAGGCCGCTTGAACGTCACATAAGTAAACATCGAGTTTCATTGCAGCATTCTCGTAATCAGACTCCAGCTTTCTTTCACTTGATTCAAGTGCAGATCTTTCTTGAGTATTAAATTTTTCACCACGAATATTTGCTAAATACTCCTCACGATCTAGCGCATTTAATCGATCAGAAATCGAGTTAATTTTTTGCTGTAGTTCATTGCACTTTTCTGTTTGTATGTTTGCCTGTAACAAAATCTCATTAGTAATGGAAAGCAAACCACCTAAGTAAGCAGGGCCTGTCACAAAATGTCGACACCTGATGCAGTTTTGTGCCCCTAAGTAACCTGAAGACGCAGGTGTTCTGACTTGCGTAGCACCAATCAACTCACCACCATCTTCGCATCTAGACGCGGCATAGGGGCAAATGCCAAAATCTCTAAAAACAAAATTACCGGCTGGAATATTGTTTGAAAGGGCATTTAATAAATCAGAGTTAGCTGCTACTAAATTATTTTTAACTTCCTCAATTCGGTTTTGTTCAATAATTTTTTGAGTTGCTATAACTTGAGTCTGAAGTGCGATTTTTTCACCTTCTTCAAGCTTTTGCCTAATGTCACTATTGCTCACTTTGCAATAATAAATAGTCATCACAACAGATGAGTGACCGACAATTTTCATGACAATTTCAACCGGCATACCCATTTCCATAATATATGCCGTAATTAAGCTAACCCTCATGGAGTGTGGTGTGTACTTTGATTCATAATTTGATAGAGAAGCAGGGTTCTTCCCCATCGTGGCGAGTTTCAAGTTGCTCGGTTGAATATTGTAAAGCGTCGCAGCAAGCCTTGGCGCAAGGGCAATCTGAACGTTTTTAGGTTCGATGTCATTAAAAGCTCTAAATAAAAAGCAGTTTATTCCCTTTGCTTTTAATTGCATTTCGTTGAAGTTAGTACGTTTGCAGTCAGACCAACTTGTTGGTGCACTTATTGGGTTGTATTTTTGTTGCCACTTCCTCAGTAATACCAGCCAATAGGCCAACTCATCTGGCATCCATGGAATAGAATAGGCTTTGCCATCATTTTTGGTTTTATTGGTGGTTACAAATGTACCAATTTGACCATCCTCAATCATTTGCATGATGAAAGACTGCTTTTTTGTCATCCCTGCGAATCGTGAAGAATTTTTAACCCAAACAACCTGCTTTAAATCATTCAAATCCGCGATATAGTCATCAGCTTCACCTGAATCGTTATAAGCAATTTGCACACCGCGAAGTGGAATTTTTGTAAGTGCATACAAGTGGACCCAATCTGTTGGAACCCAAAGAAAATATTGATTTCCCTTTTTTTTATAAACACAATTGGGATCAGTTTTATCAATTTTCGATTGTTCCACCTGCACCCAATCAGCATCGAATTTTTGTAAATGAGTTAAGTCTCTGAAAGTTATAACACCCTTTGGAATGATCCAATCTTGCGCTTTTTTTACAAAGTGATATTGAAGGTAAGGCTTTGTCGTTTCGTTCGATGCGCTTGATTCAAATTGATTTGTAGGAACAAGTGAAAATGGATTTCTTGCATTTAATACTCTTTCAATTTCACCAGTTTCCTCATCCTCAATTGTAAGTTCATTATCAATGACATAATCCAAGAACTCATTTACTGCCACGACCATTTTTCGCTGAATATTTTTTGCAGAAAATGAATCAACTATTTCCCTGAACGCACGTACATCTACTCTTTCCTTAGTAAGGAGTTCTGTAGGCGACTTACTTTTATCAATTTGTTCAATGTAAAATCTGACAAAGCGACATAAATGGCTTAGTTTGCTTTCCCCACCTTTAGCAATCTTCATGAATTCATCAATTTTTAATGCCCATTCTTGATAGTCTTGATGAATAAATTTGGTTTTAAAGGGCTCCTCTTTACCTAGGAATCTAAACCAACTTTCCCATTCAGACTTGTAAACGCCTTGGGGGTCAAATGGCAGAGTTGGGTCATTAAGCCGATTAATAAATGTTTTGTATGTCTTTTGCGAGTCAATATTTTCCCCATTAACTATCTTTTTTAATTCTTGATATGAAATAAACTGCGGTATGTCAAAAAAATCGTTATAACTGATCCACTCATCTTGATAGGTTCTTTCAGGATGTGCTGGAAAACCGTCATAAAACTGGTATCTTTTTTTGTAGTCCACGCTGTTTTTGATGCCGACACGTCGGCATTCAACTTTTAATTCCTCGTAGCTATACTTCCATCCTCGAATGGCTTTAGTTAGTCTTTTGTCCATATTCGCTCAAATCGCTCATTTTTTGTCTAATTTCTTCACTAGTTGGTTGGGTATAAACCAAATGAGAAGTTGGGCTTTTGTGATGCATCGCTTTTTGCATCTCAACGGCATCTAGACCAAGAGATTTTGCGCGGTATCCATATGCGTGCCTATGTCCATGCTCCGATGTACCACGCTCTTTACTGTAAATTAATCCAATTTTTTCAATGGCTCTCTGATACTTTCTTTGAAAGTTTTTAAGTGTCTCAGGGGAACCATCACTCTGCGTGAACGCGAATGGATGAGGGGTGTTTTTTGAAGGCTCTACGCGTTGAAATTTTAGATAGTTTGCCCACACATTAAGAAATTCCTCTGCGATACTTGGGGGGCAAAAAACCACTTCGAAATAACCTTTATTGCTGGTCAAAAGTGGATTTTTCCAACCAGCATATAGCCTTTCGCTAAATCTATAATTGGTTCTACTTGTGTAATTTGTCGTTGATTCCAAGTACTCTTTGCGGTTTTTGTATTTTAG
>JAIXXU010000298.1 GCA_027490595.1 Pseudomonadota bacterium | reverse complement strand
TTATTTTTTTATTTTTTTTTTTTTTTTTTAGATAATTTTACAAAAAGGTTATCATTCAGGGAGATTTTTTTACAAACATAAACATTGTTTAGACTATTATGCTTTTAGGCGAACAAATCAAAAAAGAAGCTTCTTTTTCAGAAAAAATGTGAAAAAGCAATCCCTGAGGTAACAACGCACATGAGCCAGGCTCTATAATTTCTTTCTTTCCAAACTCATCAGTCACCTGAACATGATGAGATACAACAAAAATTAAACCATAGGCATCCACCAAATTTAGTGTACAAATTGGATTTTCCTTCAAAAGCCTAATCCTATAGGAAAAAAGATCTGGAAATGTACAAACCTCTTCCCAAATCAATCCACTGGCATCGGAATAGGTTTTCAAAACGGATTGTTGTGGAGCTTGAAGCTTCATGAGCTCTAAGGCTTTCTCAGTATCCCAATGATTTTGCGTTAAAACTTTTTGTGCAAAACTCACAATCAAACGCTCATATGTAGGTGTTTGAAATTCAACTACCTTGACACCATGCTGCAAGGCATGGGCAACAAAGGTGGGAACAACAATGACATCGCCTACAGACAAAAATAATTTGCCAGTAAACCGGTCCATTTCTTTTCGCAAAAGAGCTTCCTTCGCAAGAATTTCTTTGGGCAATTTACTATGCCATTTTTTTAGTACGTCAACTGCAATGGGTTCTTGACCTCTCAAATTTTCTTGCAAACGGAAGTCATCAAACATCAAATCAATTTCATTTCGAACTTTTTTGTAGTCAAAAATAGCTTTCTTGAAAGCCTCTTTAAAATCCTGAGTATTTCCTTCATATTCTTGCAATACTTCAGGATTTAACCCCATCTTCATTTGACCGCAGTTGGGAGCTATTTCTGTTACAATGTAAACTTCGTTTTTTTCTTGGTGCATTTCATAATAAAGATCTCCAAATACTTCTTCAGGAAGTGGATCTAGAATTTTAATGAGAGGTAAGCCCTTTGCAGAAAATTCTTCCCCCAAAATTAAGGAGGGACATGCCTTTATACACCAAGGTAAAGGGACAACAGTATTCCCTAATGAAGAGCGCACCTTAGAAACCCCACGTTTTTCAACGCCAGTATACCAAATTTCTTGCCCCCAAGGTTTAGGAATACAAACGGGAACTAAATGCAAGATTGCCTTAGGATGAAAGACAAAACCCTGAAAGGGATTCTCAAAAAAAGTTGAATATATTTTCTGAAAAAAAGTTGAATTATCGGAAACTAAAACTTCGTGAGTCCCTATCATGGCTCTTTGTCCTGAATCAAAAAACTCATAAGATTCTAAAATAGAAACAAGTTCTACAATCCAACCATCGTTATCTTTATGAACAAGGTAAAAAAACTTCAAGGCTGCCTGATTATCTGCCCAAGGCTGTTCCACACTAGAATTGACAACAAAAACGAGACTTAGCTTAATATCCAAGGATATTTGATTTAAAATATCTATAATTTTTTCATATGGATTATGACTAAACCCTAAAAAAATAACACTATCAGTATTAATCTCAAAAGAAGGACTCATGATAACACTACCTATGCCCAAAAAATTTTTCCCTGAAAAAATTAGCCATTGCCAAACAGGCAAGCCAAAAGAGAGAATAGTACATTTCAAGTTGGTGCTCAAAAATTAAACCAGGAGTTTACCTATGACCTCAGTATTTCGCATGGCAACCACGCAAGCAGTGAAAGACATTCTGGAAGAACATGGTTCATCTGGCCGCTTTGGTCTGATTGTAACCCCAGATGGTATGGAAACTATAGCAAATAAATTAGTTGATTTATTTGAAATGACCCTAGAATTAAGAGCAAAAACAAGCAATAGGCTTGAAGAACGCAACGTTCACGAAAACCCTGCATCCTCTTACAATCTGAAAGCTCAAAAGGAAGACAAGAAAAATTATCACGAATTTAAACTTCCCAGACAAAAGTTTGAGCTATCACTTTCAGAAAAAGAGCAATTTATTCAAAGGTAAAATAAATGATCTCATAGGAGAAATTGTTATTCTTTTTTTTTAATAGATACGCCTTTGCTTTTGAGCAAACCGACCATCTTTAAGAAACTTGGCAGATCTCCTTCAACAACAACCCTGCCGGTTAAAAAAGCAATTTTAGCTCTCATTTTTCCTTGCAAAAGCTTTTCCAGGACAAGGCTTGACGTACTAATTGTAGCCCGTGTTCCTAGTTGCGCCTTTTGCAAAAGCGTTAGTTCAGAAGGCAGTTGAGAAAAGTTCGTTACCACATTGGATGAGGGTATTTCATTTTGATTGGGACAGAACGAATGGCAGGAAACGTTTTCTTTCTGGACGAAAAGAACAAAACGAGGGTTATCATCAACAATAAAGCAAAAGTACCCTAAAAAAGGTTCTCTTTCTACTGGTTTTAGTTTTTCTAGCTCATGCCAAACCCATGTTTTAAATTCTTCTGCGATTTCCCATACACGAGATGAAGAATAATTTTTGTGATTTAATTCTAACAAAGTTCACTGCCTCCAGACAAAATCGGCATTAGCAATAGCGCTTTGTAAAGACACCGTGAAAGTTTGTGGTTGTTTTTTTATATGTTCTGGAATTTTAAATAACAAAACATACATACGGCTCCAAAGGAAGCCAGTGTCAAAAAAAGGGGCTAAAGAGACCTTGTTTCGATAATAATTTACAGATTCTGGCTGTAACCATTTTCCGTGATAGAAAAGGTTCACATTCCATATGCGTTTATCGTCAAGTTCTTGAGAACTTGCAAGAGGAGTATATGCTGTCACAACCACTGGTAAGATGTCAGGATCTTCCGGAAATAAAAGAGGATCTTTCCTTATATTTTCCCAATGTAAGTTAGCCATTCTTTTTTCATAAGCTTGCTGCATTTCGGGTACCATAAGAACAGCATGAGAATGAAAACGAAGTTCTATTTCATGATAAAGTATAACATCTTTATGCCACTTGTTGTAAACAGCAAAATACTCGTCATCATGAGTGAACGGTGGAGGTACCCAAGATTTTGATTTTAAAATCTCATCTGTTGTTTCTAGATTTCCTTTCTTGTGAGTTGATTGGGAGGCACAGGAAACTAGGAGACTACAAATAGCTGTAAATATAAATATTTTTTTAGATTTTAAAATTTTAAACATAAAATCCTCCAGGGGCAAAGTCTAGGTTATCTTCGGCACAATCACAAGAAAACAAAGTTCTTTTTGATCAAACAAAGCAAAATAATGAAATTTTTAAAAACAAACTATTTTGTTGATTTTTTCCTTTTATTTAGTAGAATATCTTCCGTTAAAAAAAATTATATGGGTATAATATGAAAAATCTTAGAACATTTTTTATGGAAGATCCTCTTGAAAACAATAGATTTAAAGCAAAATTTAATCTAGGTGAATCAGGCGGACGGCCACGTACGGTACAAGAGTTACTAACACTTTCTGACCTTTCGGAAGAAAAAATCGTGCAAGAATTTCTAAAAATTTCACTCTGTGATAGCCCAAATTGGGGACGTCCCGATTTACGTGAAATAGTATCTCGAATGCATGCAGGATCAAAGGTAGAAAACGTATTAATTACTACTGGAACAAGCGAAGCATTATTTCTATTGTTTCGTTATCTAAAACCAAAATCTGTGGCCCTTGCCATACCTGGCTTTCAACTACTATACGAATTACCCTTAGCCCTTGAATCGGAAATTATACCTTTGCCTGTTCGTTGGAATCAAAATGGAATTCCTACAATAAATGAATCAGAGTGGCTTGATATTCTCAAAGAAAAAAAGCCTGAATGCATCCTCATTAATAACCCACATAATCCTTCTGGATTAGTCTTATCTCAAGAATTTATTGACAAAATTATGCAAATATCCCTTGAAATAAGTGCCACAATTATTGGAGATGAACACTACCGTTTCTTATCTCATGAAACTCAGCAACTAGGATTTACAATTTATAAAAATTCTCCCAAAGTTTTTGTAACAGGCTCATTTATCAAATGTTTAGGTTGCCCTGGATTGAGAATTGGCTGGTGCGTTGGCCCAACAGAAGCTCTCAGCTATATGCAAAACGAAAAAAATTATACCACCCATACAGTCAATCCAATTACCGAATGGATCTCCTATGAGGTGTTAAAAAACTTTGAAAGTAAGCTTTTTTTATACATGAAAGAAGAATGGCTTGAAACCAAAAGAATTCTAAAAAATTTCTTGGACAAATCTCAGGCAGTCTATGGAATGATACCAAATGGTGGTTTAGTCACATCATTGGGCCTAAAGAAAAACTACGACATAAAATCTTTTCAATACGTCATGAAGACAGTGGAAAAAAATGGAATATTTGTTTTACCCTTAGCAGCTATGGAGGTTGGCTCTTTTTCGTTTCAAAAAGAGATGAACTTAAATAGCAACCATGGATCAAACATCAACCAAGGAATTGGGTTTCGTCTAGGACTGGGTTCTTCTCCTCAGGATTTCAAAAGCGCTTTGGAAGCCCTTGAGTTAATCCTCTGAAGCTCTCTAACCTTTGGATGGGGTATGCAAATATAGCCTACCATGCACAAAATTCTATTTGTGATTTTGGCATAGGCTTATTTTGGTATTTTATACAAGTCGGATATCATCTCATAAAGCACCAAAAGAATTTTTAAGATTTAAGGGATAGTACTATGGTTAAAAGTGAGCTAATTGAAATCATTTCTTCGAAATTAGATATGACTACATTCAAGGCTGAAGAATTTATAAACCTTTTTTTTGATTCTGTAGAAAGTTCTCTTATACAAGAAGGACGAGTAGAAATCAGAGGCTTTGGTGCCTTTACTGTAAGAAAATACAAGTCATACCAAGGGCGAAATCCTAAACCAGGCGAAAAAATCACCGTAGAAGAAAAAAAACTACCGTTTTGGAAAACTGGTTTGGAGCTTCGCCAGCGTGTGGACGGAATTGGTTGAAATCTAGTTTAAAAAGAGTATCCTAAGTAAAAATTTTGGGTATTCTCATGAAAGCAAATTCCCAGCAACAAAATGAACAACAAAAAAAAAAAAAAAAATTTCAAACC
>JAIXXU010000101.1 GCA_027490595.1 Pseudomonadota bacterium | reverse complement strand
ATTCTTTGTCTTCTCGAATAAAGACGGTGATTTTTTCCTTTGCAGAAAAATTCTCTTTAATTTTTGATGATGGAAAGAGTTGGTTTCCCAAGACTAAAAAAAGATGCATAGGAAACCTACTTTTCTAGTGGATTATGAGTTAAAATATTTTCTGTTGATAATATAAATTTCAAAAAAAACTCCGCTGAGGAAACCATGCTTTCCAAAGATGCTATTCTAGATTCCGAGATAATTTGAGAATTAATTTTTGCTCTAGATAATTTTTCCAAATTTTGTGAGACTCTGCTAATCATTTTTTCTTCACGGTTTTTTAGAACTTTCAGAATAACTTGTTCAACATTCTCATTGGCTGTATAGAGTTTTATTTTTGCATCTGGGGCCGGTATTTCAGTAATCAGTTCCCATTTTTTTAGTTCAGTGAGAGCTGGGCTTATTAGGGCTTTTGAAAGTTTAAGTCTTTTTGCCAAATCTGAACAGGATAACCCAACAGCAGATATATAAACTTGGGTCCAAATAGCTCCGTGAATACGGCGAAATCCCCAGTACCTAATAAAATCGCCTACAGACAAAGACAACAGGCGTATGTTTTCATAAACTTCTTTACTTTCCATATTGTTCATACTAGTATGAACAATATGGAAAGTAAAGCGTAAGAGGTGGGAAATACGTTATGAAAATACTGATAACAGGTTCGACGGGTTTCATCGGCAACGATTTAGGAATAGAACTAGCGCGTCTTGGCCATGACTTGGTTTGCTTAGTCAGAAGTGCTCAAGAGGCAAAAAAACTATGTCCCTTTCCTGCAACTTTTTTGGAGTGGGATTATCATTCGCCACTTCCTGCTGAGCTAAATATCATGTCCCTTGATTCTGTCATACATCTGATGGGTGCACCTATATCTGGACCCAAATGGACATCTTCCTACAAACAGGAACTTTGTGACTCGCGCATTCTATCTGCTCAAAAATTAGCACATTTTGCTGCGGAATCTGGCATCAAAACTTTTATTTCAGCCTCTGCTATAGGCTTTTATGGTGACAGAAAAGAGGAAGAGCTCGATGAAACATCATCCAAAGGAAGCGGTTTTCTTTCTGACTTATGTCAACAGTGGGAAAATGAAGTTTTAACTTTTTCCAAAAATCTAAGAGTGGTGTGCCTTCGCATTGGAGTTGTTTTAGACAAGCATGGCGGGGCATTGAAGACCATGTTGCCTTTTTTTAGAAAACATCTTGGTGGCAAAGTAGGAAGCGGTAAACAGTGGATCAGTTGGATACACAAGCAGGACTTAATACAAATGATTTTGTTTGCTTTAAAAGATGAAAGTTTAAGTGGTGTTTATAACGCAACTTCTCCAAATCCCGTAAGGCAATCTCAGTTTTCAACTCTACTTGCAAAAAAATTAGGTGTTACTTCCTTATTTCCCACTCCAAAATTGTTACTACAACTAATTTATGGTGAAATGTCTTCGTTAGTTACAGATTCCATCAAAGTCCTTCCCAAGAAAATTCTAAAAACATCCTTTCAGTTTAAATTTGAATCCCTAGAGGATTGTTTTGAAGATTTATTCAATAACCTAGATACATATGAACACGAGTATGTTTCTAAACAATACATTCCTAGAAATTTGGAAGAAGTCTTTCCTTTTTTTGCAGATGAAAACAATCTTGAACAGATCACTCCACCTTTTCTTAACTTTAAGGTACTTGAAAAGACAACCAAAAATATGGAGGCTGGTACACTGATTGACTATCGTTTAAAACTATATGGCATTCCGTTTTACTGGCGTACAAAAATTTTGCATTGGAATCCTCCTCACGATTTTTCCGATTTACAGATGAAAGGTCCTTACAAAAAATGGCATCACACCCATTCCTTTGAGCCTCTGGGGCAAGGAACTTTAATGGTGGACGTTGTGCACTACAAGTTGCCCTTAGGTTTTTTGGGAGACATTTTTGGAGGTTGGAAGGTCACTAGAGACGTCAATCAAATATTCAATTATCGTAGAGAAATTATGAACAAACTCTTTGTATAAACTTATTTTGGAAGAAGGGGTAGTATTGCCCCAATAGCGCCAGCAGAATCAGATAGTTTGTGTTTTAAAATTTGAGGTGGTTGGCTTTTGAGAAAAAGTTTTTCTGTTAATTTTTCTTTCATTCCGCTGTAAATTTCCTCTTGTAAGCTCAATCCTCCTCCAAAAACAAAGAAATGAGGATCTAGTGCTGCAGTGAGTTGAGCAAGATAAGTTGCTAGATCATCTTTGTATTGACTAACAACAGCCAGAGCTATGGGATCTTGTTGTTGTTGTAGCAAAAAAATTTCTGAGCTATTTGGACGACCTTGTATTTGTGAATAGAGTCTTGCTTGAAACGCGCCTTCCAAGGCCGGGCCACTCAAATATTGTTCTACGCAGCCTCTTTTGCCGCAGTAGCAACTCAATCCTTGATTATAAAGAGTAAGATGACCTAATTCTCCGGCTGCCCCACGCCTACCTTTTAAGATTTTGCCAGAAACTACAATTCCCCCACCCACGCCAGAGCCCAAAATCAGTCCTATTGAGATTTGATCCTGAAGTTGAATATTTGTTTGTTGATAATAATCAACGCCCGCTCCACAATGAGCCTCGGCTAAAGCAAAACAGTTGGCATCATTTTCAGCTAAAAAAGAGCAAGATATACTTAAGTTATTTGAAAGATCTTTTTGAACATTTTTTCCGGCAAATACCATAGAGTTGCTAACACTGATCAAGCCAGTGCTGGGATCGACAGGTCCAGGCAGACTGAGTCCAATGCCTGAAATTTTGTTCAAACCAATGGATGTTTCCTGGCAAACCTCTTTGCATAACTGAGTCACTTTATGAATTATCTGTTCATATCCTAGAAGTCGTTCTGTGGGCATTCGCTTTTTGAGGAGTATTTCACCAAGCCACGAAGTACCATTGGGAGATAAAATTGGAAAAGAACAGGCAGAACTTGAAAAAATGTTTGATTTTTCTGTAGCAACAAGAACAACTTCTATTTTTGTGCCACCGATATCGACCCCAAGAAAGAACATGATATTATCTCGCAGCGTTAGAAATTAGTTTCAAAAATTCAACTGGGTCAAGGCTTGCTCCACCAACAAGTGCGCCATCTATGTCTTCACAAGATAAAAACTCTTTGATATTGTTTGATTTTACGCTGCCACCATAAAGAACTCCAATTTTCGACGCCACACTTTGTGAAAAAAATTCATGAAGTAAAAGTCTAATGGCATTATGGGCTTCTTGTGCTTGCAATGGGGTAGCTGATTTTCCTGTTCCAATTGCCCAGACGGGTTCGTACGCAATGGTTAAAAGAGGTGTATCTGGGTGAGAACCCATAAAATCGCAGGCTGCCAAATGACTTTCCTTGAAGGCGGTGGTCAGCTGCTCTCGTAGTGTTTCTGTAAGTTTACCTGACTCTCTTTCTTGCAGGGTTTCACCAACGCACAGTATAGCTTCTAAGCCACACATTATGGCTCCTCTGAGGCGTTTCCCTGTGGAACTGTTGCTTTCGCCAAAAAGGCTTCTTCTTTCGCTATGACCAATAAGGCTACCGCTAACTTGCAGATCTTTGAGCATGCTTGGTGAGATTTCTCCAGTAAAGGGGCCTTCGTGCTCCCAATGCACATTCTGGGCCAAAAGCATAAAGTTATCTTTTCGTCTTTGGCTTAATGCGGACAAATGTATATAGGGCGCTGCAACTCCTACTCTAATTTCTGTTGAGGAAGACAGAACTCCATCTTGTATGGCGCAGAAATCATGCAAAGCATTTTGTTGTTGCTTGTACATTTTCCAGTTGCCAAGGATCATTTTTTTTCTTTTGGTCATAAATTATTTCCTTAGGACTTCAATGCCAGGAAGTTCTTTTCCTTCCAGTAGTTCAAGGCTTGCTCCTCCACCCGTAGAAACATGTGAAACTTTGTTTTGAAGTTGAAATTTTGCCATCGCAGCCGCACTATCACCCCCACCAACAATGGTCACGCCATCGCATTGAGATAAGGCAGTGGCCACAGATTTTGTCCCTTGGGAAAAGGAGGGCCACTCGAAAACACCCATAGGTCCATTCCAAATCACAACGTTACTGTTTTGAATAACCTTGGCAAAGGTACGACGAGTTTTTTCTCCTATATCAAGACCCATCAGAGAGTCCGGTATACTTTCTTGTGTCACTTGAATAGCTAGTGTTGATTCTTGAAAGTCTTGGCCACAGGTGTGATCTTCTGGAAGGTATATTTTTACCTTTCTTTTTTCAGCTGCTGCGAATATTTCTTCTACAACATTAAGTTTATCATGTTCTACTCTTGAGTTTCCAACGTTTATCCCTTTGTACTTTAAAAAAGTGTATGCCATAGCTCCACCAATAATAATGTTATTGGCAACTTGGGTGAATTTTTTTAGGATATCAATTTTATCAGAAACTTTTGCT
>JAIXXU010000220.1 GCA_027490595.1 Pseudomonadota bacterium | reverse complement strand
GTCAGTGGTGGATTTGGAAGTAATAATTTAGCAAATCAAACAACAAGTGGTGGCGCTCCTTCTTTGATTGCCTCTTTTGGAAATGTTAGTCCTGGCAATTTAATAGTAAACAACTTAACAAGTTTCATTGCAGGACTCAGATTTCTTGAAGGTAAAGGTTATGCAAAAGCACAGTCACGTTCCGCTGTTATTACCATAGATAACATTGCCGCAATTGTGAATCTAACAGAATCTTATTATGCAGCGCAAACTCAATCCCAACAGAACAACCAAGTACAAACTCAAATGCAAATGCAAGTGATTCCACATCTTATCACTGAAGATGAAAATAAACGCCGCATTAAGCTTATTGTGGCTCTTAAAGATGGCAACGTAGAAGAACGAGTGGTGAACGGAATGCCAGCTACGCTTCAAGGCGTCTTGAATTCTCAGGCTGTAATTGATGAAGGCAGCAGTTTATTGCTTGCAGGTTTTACTCACAAACAAACTGAACAAGTGGAAAGCAAAGTACCTATTTTGGGAGACATACCCCTTCTAGGCTGGCTATTTAAAAATAAAAGCGCATCGTCACGATCACTACAAAGGTCATACTTAGTCACACCTAAAATTATTTGGTCTGATAAGCACGAAAAAATACCAAACTATTCTATTTTATCCCCAAAACCCTAATCAGGTTGTACGTTTTTATACCTAAAGCAAATCAAACGCCTTGTGTGCAGAAACAACAAGGCGTCAATTATTAAAAACACGTTCTGATTTTTTGATCACACACAAAATTCCCAATGAACTTATTTTCTATTCATCATGCGAGAGCGAGTTTGGGAAGTCACGCCTGATGGCGCTTGGGCAGATGCTTTTGCTTGAAGTTCTTGTTGACGCTCATGAATTTCTTCATCGGTTAAGTAAATTCTTTCTGGAGACAAGCCCTCAGAAATAGTTTCTGGTTTCACAATCAACTGCTTCACAGTTCTTAAGCCAGGAACATCAAACATAGTTTCTAACATGGCATCTTCTAGAATAGCCCTCAAACCACGAGCACCTGTTTTTCTTTTGATGGCTTCTTTTGCAATAGCTCGAAGGGATTCTGGAGTAAAATCTAATTGAACGCGTTCATAACTAAATAGTTTTTGGAACTGGCGAACAATTGAATTTTTGGGCTCAGTCAAAACACGTATCAGTGCCTCTTCATCAAGTTCTGCCAATGTTACAATGACAGGAAGACGACCCATAAATTCAGGTATCATCCCGAATTTGAGAAGATCTTCAACTCTCACTTTAGAAAATAAATCTGTCACATTGAGCTTAGACTTAACTTTCACATCTGCACCAAAGCCCATAGCAGACTGGTCCATACGAGCCCGAATAATCTCTTCAAGACCTGCAAACGCACCACCGCAGATAAATAAAACATTTGTAGTATCAACCTGCAAAAATTCTTGTTGCGGGTGCTTACGACCACCACGAGGTGGGACATTGGCAACGGTGCCTTCAAGAAGCTTTAACAAAGCCTGTTGAACGCCTTCACCGGAAACATCCCGAGTAATTGAGGTGTTTTCACCTTTCCTGGCAATTTTGTCGATTTCATCAACGTAGGCAATGCCCTTTTGTGTTTGTTCAACATCAAAATCTGCTGATTGCAGCAAATTTAGAATAATATTTTCGACGTCTTCGCCAACGTATCCAGCCTCGGTGAGGTTTGTGGCATCTGCAATGGTAAAAGGCACCTGTAAAATACGCGCCATACTTTGAGCCAACAATGTTTTTCCAGAGCCTGTCGGGCCAATAAGAAGAATGTTGCTCTTTGAAAGCTCAACATCATCTTTGTTCCCTCTGGCGCCGTGTTCAATCCTTTTATAGTGATTATGAACAGCAACTGAAAGAACTTTTTTGGCACGTTCCTGACCAATGACGTATTCATCAAGCACATTTTTGATCTCGTGCGGACTAGGAACACCAACAGCCACGACCTCTGTACTTTCCTTTTGTATTTCTTCAGCAATAATTTCATTGCACAATGAAATACATTCGTCACAAATGTAAACATTTGGCCCTGCAATTAATTTTTTTACTTCTCTTTGGTTTTTCCCACAAAAGCTACACTGAAGTCCTTGCAAAGAACCACCTTTTGTTGACGAAAATAAAAATTGACTAAAACTCATTTACTTTTGCTCCACGGAATTGAGAGGCGCACCAGACACCAACACTTCATCAACTAATCCATAGGACTGAGCTTCTTGGGCTGACATGAAATAATCTCTATCGGCATCTTCTTCAATTTGATTGACCGATTTTCCAGTATGAAACGAGAGAATCTGATTTAGGCGCTTCTTCAATCCCACAATTTCTCGAGCCTGGATAGCAATATCTGAGGCTTGCCCACCAGCTCCACCGTGGGGTTGATGAATCATGACACGACTGTTGGGCAAAGCAAAACGTTTGCCTTTCGCGCCCGCAGACAACAACAAAGCTCCCATACTTGCGCACTGTCCGATACAAAATGTTCTGACATTTGGCTTAATAACTTGCATAGCATCGTAAATAGCAAGGCCAGCAGTCACGCTGCCGCCTGGACTGTTGATATAAAAACTGATGTCTTTTTCTGGATCTTGGGACTCTAAAAACAAGAGCTGAGCCACAACAAGATTTGCAATT
>JAIXXU010000237.1 GCA_027490595.1 Pseudomonadota bacterium | reverse complement strand
ATTTAAAGAAAGAATTATGTCTGTTACGCCCAATGATATAACTGAAACACTCAATGAAATACTTAAGAAAAATCCACCTATTTTCGCCATAGTTGGAAACGAAAGCACCTGGTATCCAAGAAGTCATGATTCCGATTTTTTACACTGGAATTTATTTCAGAGCTGATGATGTTTGCGAAAGGACAGCGTCTTTTATTGCAACTAAGGCATGAAGGAGATCTAAAATATGTCTTCTATACATTCTAGCAGCTTGACACCCTGGAAAGCATCTCAAAACATCTATTTGGGAGTTAGAAAGGAAAAAGTTGCAAAAAAAGATAAAGAAACAATGTTTCTGCAAGCAATCCAAACCACATTAAACGTTATTGAAACAAAGACCCTTGAGGATCCTTTATACAGACCCCAACATATTGTTTCTGAAATTTTTGATGCTGACATCGATGAAGACGACGAAAAAAAAACAGATGAATTGGCACCTATAAGACTCACAATGCAATTCAATGAAGAAACAAAATTATTTAAGCAACATGAGAAAGAACCAATAGCAGCAACGGGACAATATGTTCTTCTATTTATTGCATTCTTACAGTACTTCCATTTCTACGAAATTTCCGAATCAGACTTGAAAGACTCTTTGACTTGTGGTGTAAAAAATTTTTTTTCAACTTTATACTTTGAATCCGATAAAATAGTTTTAATCAAAACAAAAATTCTAAATGAATTTGTGAATCATATTCACAATTTTGATTTTTATTCACCATTAAGCAAAAGTATTAAAAGTGAACCCTACTTCAGCCTATCTAAATATCTAGAAGAAAAAAATAAAATAAAACCGAACAAATATATTCAATTAAAATCAGAATCTTTTCTTTATAATATAAGTAATAAAAATTTTGGTTCTTGCAAATACATTGACATAAAATATGACAATTTTGGCCATGAAATCATTCTAGGTGACCTAATTCCTGACGAGAATTTAGACAATTCAAAAATAGAAATAAAAAATCACTATGGAAATACTCTCCATGAAAGAAGAATTTCTTTGTTTTATGACCACCTTCATAATGATGAACCTCTAATCCAGAAAGATGGTTTATTAAATGAAATTATTGCAAAAATTCTTGATGTTCATAACAATGTTAATGTTTACCATACCAAAGTTGTTTTTTACATTGTGGGAAGTATTTTTTCACCACTTGAAGAGCCTACTGAAGAAAAAATTAAGAAAGATTTAAAAAGCTTTAAAGCTACCCGTAGAATTATGCTGAGGTATAAATTTCCTTTTAAAATAGCTTTAAATCCATTCATGCTCAAATTAATGCAATTACTCTTTACAGATAATATCAATAAATTTACTATTCCACTTAGTGAAAAGGAAAAAAAGTACTTTGAATTTATAGTCAAAAACGAATTTTATTTAAAAAAATTTAAGATGTTTCTTTCCTCGTTTCAAAGACACCTTTTTTTAGCTACCTTGAATGGATCAGATGATATCCTCTCACACATTTGTATAACCTCAAATTTTATTTCTAATGTCAATGAACACCTTAAAATTAAGCCAGATTTATTCAACAAAGATATGTATACCTACTTTTCAGATTTAAAATCTTCTGTAACTAAAAATTTAGAATCAATAACAGGACTAAGGAATATTTATGATGTTTTTGAAAATGAATCTTCTATTAAAAATGATATTAAAATCCAAAAAATAAGAGTTAAAAATATTTATGGAAATTCTAATGGAGAAGATTTGTTTATCGAACATTTATTAAAATTAATCAACATATTTATTAGTTCGAACAAAAACAAACAAAAAAATGATTTCCAAAAAATACATTGGGAAAAACTTTATTTATTTCGTTCACAACTCCAGTCACTTCAAGCACATTACAGAAAATATCATTCCGGTAATGAAGATGACAATTTTATACCAATAATTGATTCTATCATTCATAACTTAAAATTAGATGATTTAAAAGCCGAAGAAGTAGAAAAACTTATGAAAGAACAAAATGAAAATTCAGAAAACAGAAATTCAATAATTACTTTCCCAGAAATAATATACAAAATGAATTTAGAAAATCTTGAAAATCATAGGGATTCTTTTTTGAAAAAAAGGGGAGAGATAATTTCAGATTCAATTATAAGTCTGAGCGAAAACTCTCCTTCTATAACTATTACAGAATCAGAGTCCCTTGATACAATTTTAACATTTGATGTTAATACAAATACTAGTTTAAATCATAGCAAATGATAAATTAGAAATTTTAAGCAGATTGAGGAATATGTTTAGACGGCAATACCTTTGGCATTTGAATGTGATCAAGATGCTCGTCTGGGCCTTCATAAATTTTTATTGGATCAATATGTTTATACCTTAGACATTTGAGTTCTTTGTAGGCAAGCTGATGCATTAAAGAAAGCATGTCAAAGAATGCGGTTTCTGGGATATAAACCGAAGTGGGCAAATCTTTTGCCAATGCCATCACTAAATTATGATTTGACAAAAGTCTTGGCATTGCTGCTATTTGCCTGGTAACTCTAAGCAAATCAACTGCCTTTTTCTTTTCAGTATTGGAAATCATCTGCTTTTGTTGAGAAATATTGCGAAAAAGTTTTTGCCTGGATTCTAACTCTTTATCCCAACTCACAGTTTCGCCTGCTTGGCAGTACTGGTTACTCACAAGAAATTCTTCTACTGTTTTATTCAAAATTGGCTGAACTTCTTTAGGATGCAAGATAAATGCACCAGTAAAAAAAGTCTTGCCATGAAAAAAAAGAAAACGTCCATCAAAAATTTGTCCAATAGAGAACCCAGAAAAATTAAATTCAGGCAACGAATGAACACATGCTTTACTACCAGAAAAAACATCTAGCACTTCAAGTTCGCTATCACCTCGCAGTGTTAAAACCTCAAATAATGAGTGCTTAAAGGATCTAAATTGTTCATAGTTTTGAAGTTCATCCAATGAACATTGCTGGGCTGCTCTTGCAAGAAATGTTTCAAAAATAGTGGAGCCTGAGTATTGTTCTAAAAGCCGATACTCAAAAACAAAAAATTCTTGAAAACAAGCCATGCGTTGGTCAAAACACGCATCATCATCATTTACGTTGCCAGTGGAGACAAAATACAGCTCTCTTGCCATTTGTCGCTCTGCTTGAAACTCCGCACGCAAGGAATAATGAAATAAGTTATTCAGTATCTGTTGACACTGTTCCGCACTATACATGATGCACTCCCCTAGCTGCAAAAATAACAAAGTAGCAGCCTTAGACTATTCTACATCAGATAGATCAAGAATTGCCATAAATGCTTCTTGAGGTATTTCAACACTACCCACTTGT
>JAIXXU010000024.1 GCA_027490595.1 Pseudomonadota bacterium | reverse complement strand
TCTAAAGATGCGATTTTATCTGCTGCGCTTCATGGGCCTTTTGGCCATCCCTTGTTTTGGTTGGTCGGCGTTGTCACTGCTTCTCTTACAGCATTCTACATGACTCGGCTTCTTGTTCTTGTGTTTTTTGGCAAATGTCGTTTGGAAAATCCCTCACATGTTCATGAAAATAACCTCATGATCACGCTCCCTCTTATCTTGCTAGCGATTCTATCTGTGGTGGGTGGTGTTATCGTTCTTCCTGAAGTATTCACTGGCCATGAAGATGTGATTACAAATTTTTTAAGCCCAGTTCTTACTCAGGCTCAAGATTATGTCAGTTCTCATCAGCTACATCCTAAACAAGAATATTTCAGAAATATAGGCGAACTTTCTTTAATGGGGATATCAACTTTAGTTGTCCTTTTTAGCGCATTTCTTTCATTTACTATTTATAAAAACGGTATTACTGGGGCAGAGCGTTTTGCAAATTTTTTTGGTTCAGCATACCGATTGATTCGAGACAAATGGCGAGTGGATGAACTTTACCAATTCACTGTGGTTAGCTCCTTGGAAAAGTTATCCGTTTTCTTTGAGCTGGTTGTGAACGGGAAATTCATAGACGGTATTGTCAAAGGGATTCCTGTGGCCCTTTATGCTGGAACTAGCTTAGCAAGCGATTCCCATTCTGGTCTAATTAGAAACTACATTAAAATATTTTTTGTGGGACTTGTTCTTGTAGGCTGCCTAATTTACCTCTCTCTGACTTAAGGTTTATCTATCTATGCTTGATGAAATTTCACACTATATTCTTTCTATACTTGTTTTTTTTCCCCTTGTGGTTGCTGCTGCGTTAGCATTGATTCCTTGTTGCTCAAATTGTTCTCAATCTATCTTGCGTAAAGTAGCCTTGGCTGGTGTATTTTTAGAGTTTGTATTTTCTTTGCACCTTATTCGCTATTTTAGGCCTGATTCTTCTGACTTTCAGTTTTCGCAATATCACTCTTGGCTTCCTTCTAAACTTGGTATTAACTATATACTTGGCGTTGATGGTCTTAGTTTAAGTTTAATTATTATGGCTACCTTTTTCTCATTAATTGGTATGATGACAGTTTACAAATATGTAAATAGTCATGTGAGATCTTTTTTGATCTTATTTCTTATCCTTGAATCTACTTTAATTGGTGTTTTTTCGTCTTTAGATATTGTTTTGTTTTATGTATTTTGGGAGCTTTCTCTTATTCCATTGTATTTTATGATTGGAGTTTGGGGTGGTGCGCGTCGAATTTCTGCCACATTTAATTTTTTTCTTTATGGTTTTTTTGGCAGTGTGTTGATGCTTGTTGCTTTTGGTTACCTGTATTTTAATCATTATTTGGCTACTGGTGTCTATTCTTCTAGCATTATGGAGCTGTATTCAACGGCAAGTTCTTTGGCGCCTTCCACTCAGATGTGGCTATTTTCTGCTATCACGTTGGCCTTTCTGGTAAAAACCCCTGTATTTCCTTTTTATTCATGGCTTCCTCAAACGTATGAGCAAGCGCCAGTTGTATATACAATTATGTCTGGTGTGAACTTAAAGTTAGCAACCTATGGCTTGATAAGATTTAGCCTTTGCCTTTTTCCTGCAATAGCCAAGGAAAAATCTGAGCTTTTGATGACTTTGTCTGTTATTGGCATTTTGTTTGGAGCACTCATTGCTTGGAGACAAAGCAATACGCGGCGTCTCATGGCATTTTCTTCTTTAAGTCACATGGGTTTTATTGCCTTAGGCATTTTCTCTTGTCAGAAGCTTGCTATGGAGGGTGCGTTGTACCAAATGCTAAACCACACTCTGACAGCAGGCGGCTTATTTATTTTGTTAAACTTTCTCTTTAGCAAACCAGATTCCCAATTCTCTCTTGAGGAATATGGGGGGCTTTCCAAAGTTTTACCGTGGTTTTCCTTCTTTTTTATGATATCAATGCTGGGTTCAGTGGCGTTACCAAGCACAGGAAGCTTTGTTGGTGAATGGCTTATTCTTTTAGGTTCATTTCAAGCGTATCCACTCTTGACTGCCTTCGCTACACTGGGTGTTATTTTAGGTTCTGTTTACATGCTCTGGATGACTTACAAGCTCCTTTTTGGACCTCAAAAAGTATCAGTTCATATTCCAAAGCTTTCTGGCTTAGAAGCTACACAGATGACAATTATAAGTCTACTTATTGTTCTTCTTGGTTTTGTTTCTGTGCCTATTCTTGATCATACGCAGGCTACTTTTTCTTTGATTGAAAAAACCCTAGCTGCAGGCAGTCCTTATCCTGCAACTCTTGTTAATCTGGAAAATCGCATACTAAGGCCTATTGTGATCCAACAAAATCACACATTTGAGGTGAAATAAATGTCATCAGACTTCTTAACTACTCAACTAGAAGCCTCTATCCGGCATTCAATACAATCGACCCTCACAGGTAGTATTTTGCCTGATATTTCTTTTTTTTGGTCAGCATCTCCTGTTTTGCTTTTGCTCCTAGGCGGTATGCTAACTATGCTTCTTGGAGTTTTTAAAGGTAATCCTTTAAAACCATGTATTTCAGCGTGGTATGTTGCTATTGCCAGTGCTTTCTTGGCCACTCTATTTCCAATACTTGGACCAACTTCATTAGTGACAGCTTATTTTGGTAGTGGTTTTTTGCTAGACACCATGAGTAAATTTAGCTTTCTTGTGATTTCATTAGGAACATTGTTTACTTTATTCGCAGTCAATACAACATCAGTCGGACGAAATTTACTTCGTGCAGAGCTATTATCTTTGTTGCTATTTGCATCCGCTGGTTTGATGGTGATGTGTTCAGCTGGAGATTTTATTGCCTTTTTAGTGGGTCTTGAAGTTGTGAGCGTGCCTCTTTACGTTCTTGTGGGCTTCCAACGAAAAACAACAAGATCAGTGGAAGCGTCTCTCAAATATTTCCTCATGGGTGCAACCGCTGCTGCTGTCATGTTGATGGGTGCTGCGCTAGTTTATGCAAGCATTGGTAGTTTACGTTTTTCTGACTTTCACTTACTTTCTTTATCTCTAAATCATCCTTTTCATATGCTCGGGATTTTTTTGATCCTTTCCGGCCTTGCGTTTAAAGCAGCTATTGTTCCCTTTCACACATGGGCTCCTGATGTTTATCAGTCTGCAAACTCCCATCTCACTGGATACATGGCTTCTTTGGTAAAATTCTCTGTAGTTATTGTATTGATTCGCCTCTTGAGCGTGACATTTGCACACAATAGTAACTCTATTTTAGTTCAATATTTTTGGATTTTGGGTGCATTATCCATCGCCGTAGGTAGTTTGTTTGGTATGGTTAATAGTAGCATTAAACGAATGTTAGCCTACTCGTCTATAGCAAATGCTGGTTATTTTTGCTTAGGTTTTGCTTCTCTAGCAACAAGTCCTGATAGCGATTTGGCCAAGCAAGCTCTCATTTCCTATGCGACAATCTACGCTGTTCTTAGTATGGGTGCTTTCACTGTGATTGCTTGGTTTGAAGAGTCTAATCAAGAGGACATTTTAAAACATCAACTTGCCGGTATAGGTCCAAAGAAGCCTTTTGCTGCGTTTGCTTTGAGTGTGTTTTTATTTGGTTTTGCTGGTTTGCCTCCTATGGCAGGCTTTTTTGGAAAGTTTTTCCTTATTGTCACAGCAATTCGTCATGGTTTAGTTGGTCTTTCAGTGGTTCTAGTTTTGTTTAGCGTGGCGTCCTTATATTATTATCTATCTGTAATGTCAGAAATCTGGTTTAAACCACATACGCAGCACAGCATATTGCCATCAGAAAATCCTGAGACTGACCTGACTATGAGGACACTTTGTCTCACAGCTGTTATTGTGGCGTTTGCCATCGGTATTCTTGGTCCGCGTTTTGCATTTGAAATGGATTTTAAGCAAGCCACTGAAAAGGCATACCACCAACCAAAGTCATCATTTATTTTGGGCTCATTGGTAAACAAAGAGTAATATCAAAAGGTCACCAAGCCTATCTCACGGCAAAAATCTATGAAAGTCATCTTTTTCCATTGGGAATAGTTCGAAATTAGCTCTTCAATGGTCATGAGTTTTGCTTCTTGAAATTCACCTTGCGAGCGCTTCAGATCAACTTTTGAAAACTGATAAACTTCACCTAAAAACCACATTTGTTCCTGTCCTATGTTGTCTTTAAAACGGTTTTCTTTCAATATTTCTGGGGTAAAATAATATCGTCTCCAATATTTAGATTGAGAGATAATTTGAAAATTATTTTGTTCCATACCTAGTTCTTCACAAATTTCTCTATGAATAGCTGCAGATAAATCTTCATCAAATTGTTCAACTCCCCCTTGCACACATTGCCATACGTTGTGCTTTTGTCGATAACAAGCCACATATTGATTTTCACACTTAAGCAGCACAGCTACATTTTTTCTAAAAACTTTTTCAGGATTTTCTTGTTGCATAGAGTCCTCATTCTATTTATTTAAGATTCATTTTTGCATGTGTATCAATGAACTCTTGTCCTAAAGACAATAGTCCAAGCAATCTATCGAAGGCACCTGTTTTAAGTGGTTCAACAAGTTGTTTATTTTGCAGTAAGTGGGCTTGGGGTTCCATAGCCTCTTCTACACAAGAGAGAGCTTTGTTTTTCTCCATTTTAAAACTAATTGAGTATTCTTTACGAAATAGAGGTGAAGTGTAGACTTTTTGAAGGTGTTGGCAGGAGAAAACAATCAGACTGTTGTTCCAGCGTTCATTTTCTTCTAAAAACGTTTCAAAACAGGCCAGATCTTGATTTGTGCCCGATCGTAACCGAAAGTAAGAATCTTCTACACATAAAACAATTGTTTTATTTCTTGGTAAGTATTTCTTGAAGAAGACTTTTTTATCTATTGAAGAAATTTTCCCTTCACTTTCAAAAGCAACAAAATACTTTTTTATATCATTCCAAAAAAAAGCACATAAATAATTTTGATAAAATAGTTGTTGGAGAGAAATATCTTTGTTTTTGTCTAGATTTTTATTCTGCTCTAAGTAAAAGAGTCTAATCAAAAAAGCAAGAAAATAAATCACAGTATCCTGCTCTGTTTCAAATTGATTCCAGGCAAGCATAGGACATTGCTCAACGACGCCCTTTTTGAGAGGCCAGCCTTTTCTTACGAATTGTAAACTTGGCAAAGATGATACTTCACTATCCATGCTTATTAGATTGTGAATTTTTGTTACAATTTGCTGAAGGGTCACAGGGTGAGTATTACTCATGCGTACTTTTGCTCAGAAATACTGTTTTTAATATGCAAATACAAATCAAAATCAAAATTGATTTCTAAATCAAGAATATAAATATTTTTGTTTTTTAAAAAGAAATGAAACTCTGGCAATGACATCCATCGACAATAATCTTTTCTGGTCATTATCACATCAGTTAAAATTTCCTGTTGTTTGGAAAGTAAAGCGGTTGCTTCACTAAAGTTTGCATGGTCTGAAAGAAATATTTTTTTGAATGATAAACATTTTATTTTTTTTTCAACAGAAGCAAAAAATGCATCTGGTTGTGCTATTCCGCAGAAAACAAGGACGTTATTTAGATCACAAGGTGAATTTATGTGTTCCAAGATATGAGTAATTTTATTTATTTTTAATAATTTTGTTTTATATTGAATAATAATGTCTTTAGTGTTTAATGATAGATTGAAGTTTGCCAGTATCTTTTTTATATCCTCTGTGAATATAGGTTTGTCCTCATCAAGACATCTTGACCAAAATCTTAAGTCGAATTCTTTCAAAAGTGAGTAAAACGTTTGTTTTCCAAAACCCTCCCGGTAGGGTCCAATTGGTAAAGAAAATAACGGAGAGGAACTTAGTAGCTTGGGTTGCCAGACGCAAAAATTAAATAGCCTAGGACAGCTAAAATGCTGAAGGCCATCATCTAGAATAGCGATCGCTTTGCCTTCCTTATTTTCTGATTTTAATTTATTAAAAAAAAAGTCAAAAGAGATAGAACGCTTTTTATATTGAAGAATCCACAAGTTTTTATGTAATTTTTTTTCTTTTAAAATTTCGAAGTGTTCCCGGTTTTCATCGGATAAATGATTTATCAATTCTGGGTTAGTTTCCGTTCCATGAACATATAGCTGTTTATTGTAGTTCGTAATACCTCGAGACATAATAGCGACACTGTAGCCTTTTTCGAGGTATATTTCAGCAATGCGGCGCACTAGCGGTGATTTTCCTGTTCCGCCAATCAGAATGTTCCCAACACAAATAGTAATCATTTGACAATTTTCTGGGTATTTTACATAGGAGCATTTCCGTCGCCACATGGCGATGAAAGAAATAAAAGCTGAGATAAAAAATAAAAGTGGCAATAGAGTAAGGAACCACCAAGGCTTTTGTTTGAAAGGTTTGTCTAGTACTTCACGTAAAGACTGTTTCCAAGTCTTAGACATGATCTAATATATCCTTTGGTATACCTTC
>JAIXXU010000008.1 GCA_027490595.1 Pseudomonadota bacterium | reverse complement strand
TCCATGGAAATTACAGTCTACGACCTCTTTGAAAATAAAACTGAGCTTGTGCTCCTAGATCTTCTTCAATACGCAGCAACTGATTGTATTTGGCTGTGCGATCGCTTCGTGAAGCACTCCCTGTTTTTATTTGTCCACAGAGAGTTGCCACAGCAAGATCAGCAATAAAGGTGTCTTCTGTTTCACCGCTCCGGTGCGATACCATAGAGGTATACCCATTGGATTTGGCAAGTTCAATGGTTTTTAAGGTTTCGCTCACTGTGCCGATTTGATTTAATTTTATCAAGATAGAATTGGCCACCTGTTTTTCAATCCCTTTTTGAAGAAGGTTAGGATTTGTCACAAAGATATCGTCACCAACAAGCTGAATATTTGAACCAAGGTGCTTCGTAAGTGCTCTCCATCCTTCCCAATCATTTTCATCCAAGCCATCTTCAATGCTAATGATGGGGAATTTTTCTGACAAGGCTACATATTTTTGAACCAGTTGCTCCGAGTCTAAAATTAAATTTTCTCCTTTTAAATTGTATTTTCCTTGCTCAAAAAATGAACTTGCAGCCACATCCAAAGCAAAACTAATTTGTTCACCCAAACGGTAGCCAGATTTTTCCACGGCTTTGGTTAGAATGGAAAGAGTTTCTTCCGTGGAGGAAATATTTGGTGCAAAGCCGCCTTCGTCACCAACGGCTGTGCTTAATGATTTTTCGGACAAGATTTTTTTCAGAGTATGGAAAATTTCAACCCCAGCTCGAAGGCTTTCTGAAAATCTAGCAAAACCGTGTGGCACAATCATAAATTCTTGGAAATCAAGAGGGTTATTGGCGTGAGCCCCACCATTAATGACATTCATAAAAGGAATGGGCAGACGGTTTGCAATAGCGCCACCTAAGTACCTATAAAGAGGGATTTGGCAATCATCTGCTGCAGCTTTTGCGCAAGCCATAGAAACAGCTAAAATCGCATTGGCGCCAAGGTGAGATTTGTTCTCGGTGCCATCAAGCTCAATGAGAAAATTATCAATCGCGAGTTGTTCGCAGACATCAAGCTCTCCTTCGAGGCGGGGAGCAATTATTTTTTCAATATTATCGATGGCCTTTAGAACACTTTTGCCGTGATAGAAGTGTTTTTCTTCATCTCTGAGTTCGCATGCTTCGTGCTCACCAGTACTAGCTCCAGAGGGAACAGCAGCTCTACCCATATTCCCGTCTTGCGTGAGAACTTCAACTTCTACTGTGGGGTTCCCACGGGAATCCAGAATTTGTCTTGCGCGAATACCTTCGATATTGGACATGGTGAGAGACTCCTTTAGAAAATATCAATAATTCGTTATTTAATATAAAAATGCAGTCATAAAAGACAAAAAATAGCTGTTAGTTGCGATACCTCAGCAGCTCAAAAGTTCATACTTCATTGCTGTCTTCATGCCAATAGTGAAGTGTCGGTATACATGTGTTTCAGCAAAAGAAGTAAATATGGGGCAACTTGTTCGGTAGCTAAAGAATTTATTTAAAGACTATTGACAAATCATTTTCGATAACTATAGTTTTGCATCAGGTTTTATATTTATTTACTTATAGACTTTTTGGTTTTTTACCTGATGAAGTCATTTCATTCTTTTGGAGTTTTATATGCAACAGAAAAATCCTACTATTTCTACAAGTCAAATGATGTCCGAAATCGCATCAAAATTTGAGCAACTTCCTAAGAAAATTACTAAAGAAGTTATCGTTACTTTTTTAAACTCTATTGAAAATGGTTTGGCTGAAGGCAAAAAAATTAGAATCGATAAAATTGGTATACTTCAGGTAAAGGAGCGCGCACCACGCATGGGACGTAATCCACAAACTGGTGAACAAATTAAAATTCCTGAGTCCAAGAAAATTTCATACCGCGTTTCTAAGTCTTTAAAGCAAAGAGTGCTTCACAAACCCGCAAAGAAAAAATAACTTCTTTTCATGATTCCCTAAAAAAATAACTCTTTTAGGGAATATCTTTTAATTTAATGAATAATTTACAAGTTTTTATGATGTGAAAACGTTTATAATTAAATTAATAGGTCACCGGATTTTAAATAACTGATGTGTTCATTAAATTTTGCTGTTTCCGCAAAAGCTCTTTTTTTATGAAACTGGTCCAAAAGATATTTTCCTCCATCTTTATTTTCCATGTCAAAAACAAATTAAATTGTTTCCAAGTTTATTTAAGAGCTCCAATTTTTTTTGTTAATTGAAAGTCTTTTTTTGTCAATCCGTTTTCGTCATGTGTCCAAAGTTCTACATGACACTTGCCCCAAGAAATATAAAAATCGGGATGATGACCTGCTTCCTCAGCAAGGGGGGCAATCTTATTTGCAAAATTTAGTGCGCTTAAGAAGTCAGGAAAAGGATATGTTTGTGCTAAATGACCTTCTAAAGTAAGTGCCCAACCAACTGGCAGTTTGCCAAGTTCTATTTCAATTTCTTTTTTAGTTAAAACACTCATGTGAATTTCCGTTTTATAAATTAATTGATTGTTTTAATCGAAACATGCTCTTCAGAACCAAGGAGTATACCTTGTGGAATATCCTCAAGATTTAAACAGTCATTGTTTAGTGCATCCCAGTCTAAATTAAGAACATTGTGAAATAATTCCTCAAAACTATTCACAACAAAATATGTTTTTTGAAAAGAATCAGTATGGTATTCAGTACGAAGTAGACGTTTCATATTAAAATTTATTCTAACTGGTAATGAAGATTCTAAACTATAAATTGACTCTGTTTTAGAAGAAGTGACGCCAGCTCCGTAAATAACTAATTTGTCCTCTTTTTTCATCAGTCCAAATTCAACAGTAAACCAGTATAATCTTCCTGCAAATTTAAGTAGGCCTTTTTTTGTGGCTTCAACAGCTTTTTGTCCAAATTTTTCCATAAAATCAGCAAATACAGGATTCAATAATAAAGGAACATGGCCGTAGACGTCGTGGAACATATCTGGTTCTTCCAGGTAATCCAGTTGATCAGGCTTTCGAATAAAACACGTGGAGGGAAATTTTCTTTGGGCAAGTAATTCAAAAAAAACATCATCAGGAACAATTCCTGTAACTGGTACAATAGAAAATCCAGTAGCATTTTTTAAAATTTCATTGATTTCATTGAATTTAGGGATTTGATTGCCACAAATATTAAACTTTACAATGCCATCAAGTATTTCTTGGCATACTCGACCTTCTAGTAATTTTGTTTGTCTCTCAAATAGTATATTCCAAGTTTGATGGTCAGAATCACTAAACTGAGACCAATTTTGTTCACAAAAAATGCCAGTATGCTTTTGAGATTGCGATAGCATGTCGTTTCCTTATTTCTGGAGAATCTTGGGAAGGTACTGGCTATGAAATGATGAAAAACTATGATCAACTTATACAAAGGGCTAGATATAAAAAGTACAAAAGACCATTTATAAACAAATGCCATATTCGAATTTGCCCATTTCTTCCGACATAGCGAAGCCAGAGTCCTGAGATTAGCGTAGTGATCATACCTATGACGACTGCTTTTCCCGGAGTCCAAGATGTAAATAAGATACCAAATGCAGGTTGCAAAGTCCCTTGAAAAACCATAGCTCCTGAAATATTTCCAATGGCTAGAGTATCTTTTTTTCGTCTAAGCCAAAGTATACTGTTCATTTTTTCGGGAAATTCGGTTGCAATTGGAATCACAATCAAGGAAAAAAGAAGAGCAGAAATACCAAGATTTTTTTAAACTATTTCGACACTATTGATAAAAATTTTTGCACCGAGGATAATAAGAAATAATCCAATAAGAAGCTGCAGGACGATCGTAAAATTATTAATTGGAAGTTTGATTTTAGAGAGGAAAAATTCTTTTTCAGTATTTGTCACGTGCCCACTATCTACAAGGTTTTTAGATGATTTCAGCACTTTAGCAACATAAAAAACATACAGTAAAACAAGACAAATACTTATAGAAATTTTTAAAATTCTAAAATTTTCTGGGATAAATAAAGCACAAGTAGCAAGTGAAAATGCAATAATAAACGTATTCATGTCAGTGCGAAAACCAGTTT
>JAIXXU010000173.1 GCA_027490595.1 Pseudomonadota bacterium | reverse complement strand
TGATGCAACTGGTGTATCTATTAAAAAACCCATTAGCTCTACTCCCATAAATGACAACGCAATAGTGGGAACTTTTTGGTTCAAGCATGGTAAGGATTTTGTATATTTTGCAGAACAGATGATTATTGCTAACGATAGAATCAACAATGAATTTTATGTAGATCAGGTTTTTCATCATATGATTCATTCTGGTCGTAAAGTTAAAATTTTAGAGGTTGATAGATATTTTTGCTGGGGCACACCTCACGACTATGAAAACTATGAAAAAACAATTAATTATTGGAAAAATTTCCTTATACAGGAGAGAATGAAATGAGATTATCGCTAATTATACCATGCTATAATGAAGAAGAAAATATACATTTGATCTTTAGAAGGCTCAGGGACGTTGTTGGAGCTAGAACTGATATTGAAGTAATAATTGTTAACAATGGTTCTATCGATAAGTCTCAAGATTTAATAAATGCAGAATTAGAAAATAGTCCTTTTTTTCGGACTGTAAATATCCCAGTAAATAAGGGTTACGGATACGGTATACTTCATGGCCTGGCTGCTAGTTCAGGTGATGTGCTTGCCTGGACTCATGCAGACATGCAAACCGATCCAAAAGATGCCCTTGTTGCATTTGACTTCTATACGCAAATGAATAATGAGAATATTATAGTTAAAGGTAAGAGAAGAGGCCGCTCTTTGTTAGAGAATTTTTTTTCCTTTGCCATGCAATGTGTTGTATTTTGCATAATGGGAAAATGGCTTGATGATATTAATGCACAACCTAAAATTTTTTCTAGGTCTTTTTATACGAGATACATTCAAAATAAAGGTCCCAATGATTTTTCTCTAGATTTATATATTCTCTTCTGCGCTAAGAAAAAAAATTTTTTAATTCACTCGATACCAGTAGTATTTTCAAAACGTCTATATGGCCAAGCTAAAGGTGGTGGGAGTTGGAAAACTCGTTTCAAATTAATCTATAGAACTTTTTTATATATTTTTGAATTTAAAAAAAAATTGAAGAATAAATTATGATTATTGTAAATCATAGACAAAATTCAATCGAACAACTTAAGCAGACTAGTGCTAATTTTGGGGTAGAAATTGATGTTAGGAATCATGGTGACAAACTGTATGTGGTTCATGATCCGTTCGATTCAAATGTTTGCAAATTTAGTGATTGGCTAGACTACTTCCATCATCGTTTTTTAATTATAAATGTAAAAGAAGAAGGCCTTGAGGAAAGTATTTTTAAATTGTTAAACGACAGGAAAATTTCTAATTTTTTTATTTTGGATGAATCCTTTCCTTATATTAGAAAATATGCACTGCTTGGGTTTTCTCAATTTGCAATAAGGATTTCAGAATATGAAAGTCATATCACCGCTTTAAATTTTAGTAAATTTCTGAGCTCTCTTCATAAAAAAGTTGAATGGATTTGGGTTGATTCCTTTACGGGAATAACTCCTGATTCTAGAGTAATATACGATTTAAAAAATTTAGGTTATAAGCTTTGTTATGTATCTCCAGAGCTGCATTGTTCTAACTCTCCTGCATTATGGGAGCACAAAATTAATTTTTTTATAGAAATATTCGATAAAAATTCTATTCCATTTCCTGACATGATATGCACTAAGTTGCCCAAAATATGGAGTAACTTCAATAAATAGCTAGAATGTGAGAGCCAGTAATATGATAAAAATTCTGCAACTATTTCGTTTTCATTATGTTATTTTCTTTTTTATACTTTTATTATTTTTATATCTTGGACTGATATATTTAGTTGGTACACTAGATGGACATTTGTCGTGGCATGTTTTACCCTCAGTAATGTTTGGACCTCCGCATTTTTTAGTTGAACATGGCTTTACTCCATTTTACACTCTCATGAAAGATTGCGGTTGGGATGGCCAGCAATACTACTACGCTGCTAATGACATTTTTGATACAAGACGCACATCTGATTTTTTAGATGGCGCAAAAGCAATGAGGTACGAGAGAATAGGTCTTGGTTTAGTAGCTTTTGTTGTTTCAAGATTATTAGGACAAAGTTGGATATCACCATCTATTTATTTTTTAACTAATTTTGGTATTGTATTCTTAAGCCTTGCTCTTTTGTTGAATCAATGGAAGAAGTTTCTAATTCCTTTAATTCCCTCTATTTTAATTTACTGTTCTCCTATTGTTTATTTAACCGTATTTAATGGTCTTCTCGATGCCGCGGCTGATAGTTTATTTATTATATTTGTTATTGCACTATTAAGAAATTGGCGAATATTAGCTATACTTAGTGCTTTTTTATGTCCATTAACTAGGGAAGCTTTTTTTATTCCTTTTTTTGTATTTTTTTCTATTTCTACTCTAATATACATTTGTCATTGGAGTTATTTATCTAGATCATGTTCACTATTATCAAAAATTTCTTTAAAAACTGAAAAACCAAATTTAATAAGCATTTTTGCTCCTTTGGTTGGAATTATCGGATTTTTAGCATGGCAAATCTGGTTACGTTATCATTTTGGAGTTTGGCCCTCACAGGTTGTGGGAGATATAACAGACAAAATTCCTTTTAGAGCGTTATTTTTAAACCTGAAACATGCATTTATATTTAGATTCTCTGACTATAAAATGAAATTTGAATTTCTTCTTCTCCTTATGTTTTCTTTATTAATGCTGCTAAGTTTATTTATAAATATACTTGCTATAAATAAGTTTGTTAAAAATTATCAATTTTTAACAAATGAAAAACGTACTTTAATCAGCGTTTGCTTCACAGGAATACTTTTTTTTATTTTATATTCCTTTTTTGGGAATACCGTGATGATGAATTACACAGGTTATTTAAAGCCCGTCGGTATTCTTTTTTTCTCAATTTCAATAGCGCTACTTATTGGTAATTTTAGTCGAAAATTTTCAGCGATTGTAGCTCTAATTTTATCGATTTTGGTGGGC
>JAIXXU010000049.1 GCA_027490595.1 Pseudomonadota bacterium | reverse complement strand
TTCTAAACTTCGCTGAGTTTGTGCGCCCCAATATGCTTCGTTGGGCACGGCAATTTTTCCCATGCTATCTGTTTCTATCCGCGTTGCTGACATGATTCCGTCTCCTGATTTAGGCTAGAATAAAAGGCAGATGATTTCTGCTAAATCTCCTTATAAATGGGCTATGCCCCTCCCGCAAGGCGGCATTTCAAGAAGTTTTCATGGGCCCAATCTATGGGAAGACGCACAACCCTAAAGGGTGTTTGCCAAACACCGATAATCCCAAAAGTGCTTCGCATGTCGCCTGGCATCTTTGTTCAAGAAAGTTTTTTATGGCAACAGCCACCAAACAAACAAAATTCCTAAAAGACTCCGCAAAGACCGGAAAAGCTCGGATACAAGATGACTTAGGACTTCTGAAATATATTTTGGATACAAATCCAGATCTCAAAAAAAAGGTCTTAAAATTTATGGAACAGAATTACAGCAAGGCTTTAAAAAAATAGGGATAAAGAACTCAATCAAAGGCCTGAGTGATATCGTCGATAAGGTCGTTGACATTTTCAATCCCAACTGAAAATCGAATCAAGTCACTTGTAATGCCAATTTTCTTTCTGTGGTCCGCAGGAACGCTGGCGTGGGTCATGGTTTCTGGATGATTTACCAAAGATTCAACACCGCCAAGACTTTCTGCCAGAGAAAATAGCTTTAACTTCTTTAAAAAGTTTTGCACGACGTCAAAGTTGCCTTGCAAGCGAGCAGAAATCATACCGCTAAATCCACGCATTTGCCTTTGCGCAATATCGAATTGAGGATGAGATTTTAATCCAGGATAAATTACTTCAGAAAATTCTTTACGAGACTTCATAAATTCGGCCAAAATTATTCCATTTTCATGATGCCTTTGCATGCGTAAAGATAAGGTTTTTATACTTCTTAACAGCAGAAAGCAGTCCCAGGGAGCGTTTACACTTCCCCCAGCGAACTGAAGAAACTTAAGTTCATCATAAAGTTGAGAGCAATTTAGCATCACACATCCGCCGATCACATCAGAGTGTCCGCCAATGTATTTGGTAGTGCTGTGAAGAACGATGTCACAGCCAAGTTCCAGAGGATTTTGAAAAATAGGTGAAGCAAACGTATTATCAACAACGAATGTAATGTTATTTTTTTTGGCCACAGAACCTATTTTTTCTAGATCAATTAATTTTAGCAGGGGATTCGTAGGAGATTCCGCCCAAATCATTTTTGTATTTTTTCTAACACGTTCACTAACCAAATCCGTATTAGTCATATCTATAAATTCAAACTCAATACCATATTTTGCAAAAATCCGACGAAACAGTCTACCTGTTCCACCATACACATCGTCGCAGACTAAAACGTGATCTCCGCAATTTAACAGTTGCGCTACGGCTTGGACAGCCGCCAAACCAGAGGAGTAGGTAAGCGCATGTTCTGCCTTTTCTAGTGTTGCCAATGCTTTTTCTAAGGAGGTTCTTGTGGGATTTCCTGCACGAGCGTAATCGTACACCTTTGCCTGGCCAGGGGATTCTTGCACGTAAGTACTGGTTTGAAAAATAGGAGTCATGATAGCACCCGTAACAAATTCAGGCTCTACGCCACCGTGAACACAAAGGGTATCTATTGCATGCTTTTTCAATTCACACCTCCAATGATGGTTCTTGGGAAAAATCCCATGCTCTCAGATTCAAAAAAATCTCTTGCAGGGCTCTCATTTGCTCTTCTTTTTCTAGGGGAATTTGAGCATTTTTTAGAAGTTCTTTGATGACGGGAAATTCGAGCATATCTGAGGGGAAAGGAGTCACGACGGGGCTACTTTGAAGGCTATCAATTTGCGCTTCTGGGTTAAATATTACGCCAGTATTGTGAAGCATGTGTCTCGGAAATTCTACATTACGAAGCACATCAGCAGTTAAGCCTTTTTCATAGAAGTCGATAAATACCTGCTCATCTTTGTGATACATTTTATCACCCACAATCCAATGACCAAGCGCTGCCAAATGCACTCTGATTTGATTTGTTCTCCCTGTCACTGGAAAACAAGCAAACAAAGAATAGTGACCATGTTGTGCAAGTCTAACAAAATTCGTTGTGGCAGGCTGAGCGTGATTGCCACCCACCCACATTTTAATGCGAATAGAGGACTCTTGCGGCTCACCAATTGGCAAATCCACCCTAAAGCGTTCTGGCAAAGCGCGAGTGCCCTTACTCACCGCTAAATAAAACTTTCGAACCTGGCTTGAACGGAAGGCCTCCGAAAGTTTACGCCGCGTGGGGGTTTGCCTGGCGCAAACAAGAAGACCACTGGTTTCCCTATCAATACGATGGACTGGAGCGCAGTCCCCAAAACCCATTTTGCGAATGACTTCAATAAAGGTATTTTTTAAATACAGCCCAGCAGCATGTATCACCAAATTTGGGGGTTTCGAAAAAATGCAAATATCTCCATTGTCATAAACAACATCAATTTCAAATAAGGAGGTTGGCTCATACTCTGGTGGGTGAAAAAGCCAAATTTGATCGTAGTTTTTCATACGGTACGTTGGCTTTACTTTTATCAATATGGGCTGATGACCTCTTTGTGGCTCCTTAGGAGAATTTCTTTCAATCATCACCTCACCCAAAGCTACTCTATGGTACCAGTCCTCCCGACAGTGAAACTTAAATCGATGGGAAAGATGGGTATCCAATCGTTCTTGCAAAGAATTTTCAATGCGGCCGCCAATGCGCCGAAAATTTTCTAACCGTGGTGCTTGAGGATTTTCCAATCTCCCTGACATGCGGGCTTTCAACATCGAGGAAATGAGAGCATGGGAAGGCCTTGGAGATTCTTCTGACGGGTGAATAGTTTCAACCAAAGGTATAGGACTATTCTGGCGTTTTAATTTTACAAGACTTAAGTGCTTGTGAGAGAGCGCAAATCCGTTTTCTTTTTTCTGGAGTTTAAGGTTTTTGACAATGGGAACATGAAGTTCTTTTGGAGCAACAGCTTTTTTTTCATACCTTGCCTTGGAAAGTTGAACTTGAGCACTTAAAAGTGATTTTGAGAGCCCTTCCAGAAGAAGGCCACCGTGATCATCTAAACCCGTAAATGCTCCGCAATGCTGACTTTTTTCCACACACAAGAGGGTTCCCAAGGGAACACTTCTTGCCAACGCAAGCGCTTTGAGCTGTGAAACATCTCTATAAAAAGCAAGATATTCATACAGCTCTTCACATAAAGCAGTAGAAAAAAATGAGAGCAGCAGTCCCCTTGAGTTTTGCTTATCCCAGTGATCTAAAATTTTTGGAATTTTGTCAGAGGAAAACAAAATTTCTAGAAGCGATTGAGAATGAGGCAAAGCGGGGTGAGAAAAGAAATTAAAACCTATGCCTATATAAATTTCCTGGCAAACGCCTCCTAAAAAGGATGACTCACACAAGATCCCACCAAGTTTTTTACCCTCTTCAAGCGTAATAAGATCGTTGGGCCACTTAAGAAAATAAGGTAAAATATGTTCCCTATAGGGGAGTTGAAAATATCTGTCTTTTGCAAATTCAATAAATCTTGAAACCGCATCATGAAGAGCACAACCAACTGCCAACGAGATCCAAGACATGGGGATTTTTAAGCAAGATGTTGGCCAAATAAAGGTCAAGGGTAAAAAATCAACTTCATCCTGAAGTGCATCACCTAGACGATGAAAGCGCATTTGCTCAACTTCTTTTTGATTTTCTGAGAGGGGCTTTGCAAGACACTTTTGATCAGACTGTACCCAAATACTGCCTCCCCGCCCACGGCCTTGCGTTTGAGTTCTTGCAACAACGCACGTGGGGGTAAAAACAAAATTATTGGACACAAATAATTTGGCCTCATCCATAGTAGATGAGCATTCATTTAAAACTACCGTTGGAAAATCTGGAACCATGAACTTCTCAATCTTTATAAATTTGAAGGCTCATGTCCACCCACACTGCCTTATGAATTAAAGCGCCCATACTGACATAATCAACGCCAGTTTGAACCAAATCTTCTATCTTTTTTTCATCAAGGTTTCCACTTAACTCGAGTTTAACAGTAGGTTTTTTTAGATTTCTTTCTTCGCTTGCTATTCTTGCATCAGCAAAAGAAAAATTATCCAACATAATAACATCAGCCCCGCATTGCAAAGCTCTACGAAATTCATCTAAATTCGTAACTTCTACCTCGGCCAAACTTAAAATTGGCAACGACTGACTTAGTTTTAGAATTCCAGGCTCTAAATAACCAATACTCCGTAAGTGATTTTCCTTAAGCATGGCTCCGCTATCAAGGCCATGGCGGTGGTTTCTCGCTCCAGCTAACCTGACTGCATATTTTTCATACATTCTTAACCCAGGCGTTGATTTTCTGGTTTCTAAGAGCTGAAGTTTAGGGCAATATTTTTTGATTTCATCTAAAATACCTTTTGTTTTTTTT
>JAIXXU010000191.1 GCA_027490595.1 Pseudomonadota bacterium | reverse complement strand
CTGGCTAATGACGAGAATAAAAAACATGTAGAAACTATACTCTCATCTTTAGAGACTCATTCTTTGTGTGCTGAGAATTTATTTAATTTAAAAATATCTTTTATGGGACAAGGAAAAAGCTCAACACCCATTGATTTTGAAGGACTAAAACTGCACTTTGGCTCTTCTTATTCCTATTCTGAATTTTCTTTTTACCGTGACGGTAATTTTTTTGCAATACCACCCAATAGCGAGAAGATAGAATTTTTCACTTACATGTTTAACGATCTTGATAAATTACAAGCCATAAATGCCTTTGTTCGCTTTGTAGAATTTACCCCTGATAACTTATTTTCGGTCACTCTCCCCAGCACAGCAAAAACTAATATTGATATTGGTCAGGAAAAAATAACCCTTGAACTTGCTCACCTCGAAACTAAATTTCTTCAGTTTCTTATGGACTCTCAAAAATCTGAAAGTTCCTCCCAAGTCCAAGATTTGGAATTCAAATTAGAATTTCAAAAACACCAATTAAAAGGCTATAAAAAAGAATATCAGCAAATTGGAACACTCGCTTCGGTGGAACTAAACAAAACACAGATCCCAGAACTTAAAACAGTACATATTTATTTTACCCCAAAAGCAGAGGCTCCCCTGGGAGGAGTAAAGGTTCTCGATCTTGTACCCCATTTATTCCCTTGTTTGAAATTTTATGATGGACAGGAAATTCCCTTTTTCCCTTTGGGCAGTGATTTTAACATTCCAAATGACTGTCTGAATTTTGATAATTCACCTTTATCTAATCCTAAAAGTTTATCATCTGATCAAATTTTTTACATTCATGTTCCTTCTGCAAATTTACCAAAAAATGATTTACTTTTTCTTGTACCTCTTCAAAACAAAATTTTCTCCTTAAATGAAGGTTTCTTGATAGGAAAATTATATATTAAAGATGATTATGGTTTTAAAATTCTAATGAAACTCATAGATAAAGATGGCCATCCTCTCCCAACGCAAGAGATAAAGATTGCCGTATTTCATTCAACGAAAGTAACTAACGGTTTTTTGAATATTTTAGGTGATATTCGCATCATTTATAACTCTACGCAGAAACAATGCCTTGCAATTCAAACCCCCCCTGAAAATCGTGTACCAGATATGCTAGATTATAAGGAATTTTTTGTTACCTATGACAAAGAAACCAGAACATTTGTTTGCCACAATCACGATAAATTTAAAAATATTTGAACAATTCATCCATACAAAAGAATAACTTCCAAAAAACCTCAACCAAGCTCATGCCAAGGCATGAAGCATTCAAATCCATTCAAGAAGTTTGGACAACACCGTATTTACCGAAATCGCATTCAAACAAAAACAGTCTTGTTGCTCAGCGCAAAGTCCTTTGCAAAAATTTTTTCCCAAGGAAGGAATTCCAACAATATTTTCACTATATTTTCCTAAAGCACCCCAACGCAAAGGATCCATATTTTTAATAGGTGGGTAAAAGCCTATGGTAAATTTTTCCATAGCCGCAGAAATATGAAGAGGCCCAGTACTGCAAGCTATCAATCCATCACAGAGTGAAATAAATTCTATAAATTCATTTAAAGAAAATGCACCCACCAAATCAATCATTCCTGGACAACGAGAAACTATCTCACGAGTAATGAACTCTTTTTCATGGGAGGTGCCTGTAATAAATATTTGAAATTTATCCTTGGGCAACCTGTGAAACAATTGCACATAATTTTCACTTTTCCATTCTCTGGCACTACCCTTTGATTTTGGATGAAAGATCAAATTGAACTTATTTTCCTCAATGCCAAAGGTCTTGTACTTTGAATTAGGAATATTTTTAATTTTATTGATTCCATACAACTCGGGAATATCTTCCAAGGTAAATTTGCTATGAATATTCAAAGCCTTTAATAGCTTTAAATTTAGAAGTGCTTCATGGGTATTAGAATTTTTGCGGGTTAAATTTACTAGAGTATTGCATGTAAACCAATGAAAAAATCTGCGATTCGTACCAATTCGTGTTGAAATGCCTGCCTGTTTAGCCCACACAGCAAGATTTTTATGAGGAAATACATGAAGAATAACTTCAAAATTTTTTTCTTTCAAAAATTCAACTGGATTTGAGTTTGAACATAAGTCTTCAAGGCTGTAAAATACATCCACATATTTACAAGCTTCAATAACATCCTTGGTATAATTTTGACCTAAAAATGCAATAAATGAATGTGGAAAAAATTTTTTCAATACTCCAGCCATGGGGAGAGTGAAGATAACATCACCAATACTGTCAGTCCTGCTAATAAGAATGCGCACCTTTTTCTCTCCACGAACTAAGACTTTGATTGCTTTTCTTTTTCAACGTAACCAGATTTTTGCATAAAGTAACAATTAGTATACTTGATAAAATTGGAGAAGGCAGCGCCAAGACACACCACAAGGCCTAGGGCACCATCAAGAAACCCTCTTTTTAAAAAATAAAATCGAAAAAAGGTCCAAAGAGGCTGAAAAAATAGTTGAGCCAAATAGACCTTTTTTTGGCGTCTTATCACTTCTCTTGCACCAGCTGCTCCATAACGATTCATTTTATCAAAATACTGATAGAGAGTTGTATAAGAATAGTGGAATAAATCGCTCTCAAAGCTGTGTTTTAAATATCCAATCTTCGGCTCCACTCGCTCATGTAAAACACTTTGGCTAAAACACGCCTTATGCTTATGGAAAAACCGAACTGTGCGATTGGGGTACCAACCAGAGTGTTTCACCCAGCTCCCTAAAAAAAAAGTCTTTCTAGCCAAGTCACAAGCAGCTACATTGTGAATTATTGGCGAAATTGAAAAACGACTCCACTCTTCGCACAACGCCGTGGGAACTTCTTCATCGGCGTCTATCCAAAAAATCCAATTGTGTGAAGCATGCTCGACGGCAATTTCTTTGTTTCGCACAAAACCAAACCATGGAGCTTCAATAACTTTTACGTTGCCAAAGGAGCGAGCGAGCTCTAGCGTTTTGTCAGTGCTACCAGAGTCCACAAGCACGACTTCGTCAACAAAAGTCAATGACTGCAAACAGCGACTGATATTTACTTCTTCATTTTTTGTAATAATGATAGCAGAAAGGCCTTCAGAATGAACTTTTGTTGGATCAGAATACATGACAATAATTACTTAGTCAGCATGGTTTGAAGCTCGCCATTCTTAAACATTTCCACTACGATGTCGCAGCCCCCAACAAATTCACCCTTTACATAGATTTGTGGAGACGTACGCCAGTTGTTGAGTTCCCGAAGTGTTTGCCACAATTCAGGATCGCTATCCATGTCTTCTGTCACATAGGGATGGTTTAGTTCGCCTAGAACTCGAACTACCTTGGCTGTAAACCCGCAGCGTGGTGCCTCGCGTGTACCACGAATAAAAGCCACTATGTCGTTGCTTTTAACCATAGACTCAATTTTTTGTTTCCACTGTTCATTCATTTTCAGTTCCTCTGAGATATTTAGTTAGATTTACTTTTCAGCCCACTGAGATGGAGTAAACGTTTGCAAGGAAAGAGCATGGACTTCGCCTGATTCAATCTCTTTTTGAAATAAATCCATGACAAGGCGATGGCGTGCAAGAAGGGATTTCCCTTCAAACACAGGTGAAACTACCACAACGCTGTAATGGTCGTTACCTCCAGAAAATTCATTTACTGAACATTCAGTTACAGAAAAAGCGCTTTCAAGGCGCTGTTTTATTTCGTGGGGTAACATAAATACTCCAAAAGATCTTAAAAAGATGAAGATAACTCTTTCACTTGTTCAAAACAGATTTAGCAAAAAAGAAAAATACCTTCAACCCAAAGAAGCTGAATGCTTGCTAAGAAGATGTATTTTTCTCGTTCTGCGTCCTGTGCTCCGCTGAACGAGACATTGAAAGTTCTTTCGCAAGCTCACCAACTTTCTCTTTTGATGCATGACGTGCAATGTGTGCTTGCGATACCAGCCCTATGCAGCACATATTTTCATCAACTACGGGCAATCTTCTCACCTGATGTTCGCTCATGAGGTTCTCACAAGTTTCTAAATCATCCTCTTTTTGAATGGTGTAAACACATTTTGTCATAAAATCTTTCACTTGTGCCTGCGCAGGATCAACTCCCTGCGCAACAACTCGACAAGTGATGTCCCTATCCGTAATTACCCCTATTAATTTTTTTGCATCTTTCGTATTCACAACAGGAATTTCTCCACAATCATTTTTTAACATCAGATTTGCACAGTCTTTGATAGTTGAATTAGGCATGCAAACAGCTAGATCTTTTGTCATAATTTCACTAACAATCATAAGAACACTCCATTGCTACTTTTTATTTTTTACTTTTTTCATTATCTTGAGCTTTTTGCTCATGAGAAGATGCTAGACGTTGAGATTCCCCTGTCTTTTTTTCTTTATTGTTGCCATTTTCAGAGGCTTCGTGAATTTGATCACCACGAACCCTACCGCCTTTCCGCCCAATTTCTTGATAGTATTCCTTGTCGTGAGAGGCGGCAGTGGCTTCTCCGCCTTTTTGTCCTATTTCTTGGTAAAATTCTTTGTCATGATTCGCAGCAGTTGCCTCACCACCTTTATGACCAAT
>JAIXXU010000070.1 GCA_027490595.1 Pseudomonadota bacterium | reverse complement strand
CTGATGTTTAAACCGCATGTTCCAAGAATAAGTCTAAAATAATACGTTTTACGCTCACCTCAGAAGGATTGCCATAGCGAGAGATCCATGCATCAAGGGGAAAAATAGCTTTTGCCATGGAACGATGCCCTCCACCTTGACCCCAACCATTGACAATTTTTTTGACCACATCGCCAGCATTTTTTACATAACCTACATTGCGAACACTTAAAATAATTTGTTTTTCAAATACACCAGCGCACACAACCCATTCCATACCTTCAAACTGCAATAAAAAATCAGCAGTCTGGGGAATAAGATCTTCGCGAAGAACATGCCCAAGATAAGTGACTAAAATATTTTCTTTGTATTCTATTGTTTGTAGCGCTTTTGAAAGATCGGCTGCGAAAGAAAGAGGCAACTCAGGTTTTTCCATGCGACGCAATAAATTATAGTTTATGAGAGGATAAAGACGCATGAAAGCGTAAAGATCGGCTTCAATCACTTCTCTGTTTAAGTGAAGAGTGTCTGATTTGATGCCATACAGCAGCGCGGTTGCTAAGCGTTGTCCAATATTTACCGCAGAACCTCGTAGATATTCCGTCATGATTGTCGATGTGGCGCCATAGCGTGTCCTAATATCTTTATAAGGAATATCATGATACTCCCCTGACAACGGGTGGTGATCAATGACAACATCAACACGCGGCAACGGAAATGAAAAATGGCCCGGCTGGGTATCAAGCAGGGCAACCTTGTCGAAGTGAGCAAGATCCTCCGGCTTGATTGTTGTAATTTCCACATCAAGAAGTTTAAGCATGGCAAGGTTTTCAGGCCTTGTGACTTTGCCGAAAGAAACAATGGGACTTGATAATTTGTTTCGTCCTAAAAGAGCTCTTAGAGCTAGAGCGGCTGCAATACCATCGGGATCTGGGTCTGGCTGTAATAAAAGCGCAACTTTATCACCTTTGTTAAGTACATCTTGAATTTTTTTTACACGATGAGCTGTTTCAATATGTCTGAGCTCGGCACTGATGGGTTGGCTCAGAAGTTCAGTCCAAGAAAGCATAAGTTCGCGATTGTTGTTTGCAAGCTTGCGAGGGACCTCATCCGGATGACCAATTTGCAAAGAAAGAATGCGTGATTCGGGTAGTTCATTGAGAATATTTTCACGCACAACATTGTATTTTTCACCATCTTTTATAGATAATACAACGCAAATTGGATGATAGGATTGCCATTGTTGAAAGAAACTGGGTTTTGTAATGTCTCCTTTCACAAGAGTATCACTGTCCGCAGCATTTTCGCAGGCCTCAATTAAAGATGATTGCAGCTGACCGTGCTTGCTAGGTAACCATACTCTTATTTCCATATCTTGCTGAACATGCGTCAAGGTAGAGGCTAGTTCAGGATCATCACAAATAACAAGAAATAAACCATACTGAGATTTCATATGAAAAACCTTACTCCACGAAGGAAATTGCGGTTTACATCAAGCACGTTATGTGCCATGACTAAGTCCGCTCATGGTGATATCCACACACATTAGGCTGGAAAGGTCCGCGTATCATGACAGAAATTCTAGGATTCAACAATCTAACCAAGGCTCTAAGCTTCAATTTGTACGATTTTGCCGTCGCTCTCAATGATGAAGAACGGGCTTCCTATATTCGCTACATTGACGAGCGCTACAGTGCAAGACAAATCGAAGCTTTGCTCACGCGCATTGCAGAAATTATCGATGCAGAAGTTCTAAGTATCAACTCTAAAGACTTTGATCCCTATGGCGCAAGCGTTGTTCTTCTTATGAGTGATATCAAAGGCGAACAAGCCACAAAACAGGCGACCAACCTGATGGCTCAATCCACTGTTTCTATTCATTTAGACAAAAGTCACATTTGTGCGCACACCTACCCTGATAGCCTAGACCCTTCAGGAATCTGTAGCTTTCGTGTCGACATCGATATTGCAACATGCGGAAGTATATCTCCCCTTTATGCTCTAGATTTTATGTTCCAGTCCTTTGAAAGTGATGTGGTTTGCGTTGATTATGTGGTGCGTGGATTTGCTCGTAATTTCAAAGGGGAAAAAATTTACACGGACCACAGTATAGACAGTATTTCTCAATTTGTTTCACCGAAAATACTTCAACAGTATGAAACATTTGATAAAAATTCTCCTGAAACTCACACGTTTCAAACTGCATTTTGCCGCAAAGAGACAGAACTAGACGTCAGTTCCTATTTCCGCAGCCCTCGCACTGTTTCGCCACTACTTGCCGCAGAAAAAATGGACTTGATTAAAAAAGAAATGCGTTCTATAGCTACCCTATTAAAGTAAGTTGTCCAACTTCGATAGCTTTATTTTTTGAGATAACGAGGCTCCAATGACTGATCAAGATTCTAAAAAAAGAGCTTTTTCACTTCTGAAAACCATTGGCAGCACTGCCATCAAAGCAGGACAAGAAGCCGTCAAGAAAAAGCTATCTTCCTTTCAAGAATCAGATTTTTCTATCAGTCATGCCGCTCAAAGGCTTGCCAGGGGCCTTGATGATTTAAAAGGGGCCGCCATGAAAATGGGACAGCTTCTTAGCATGCTGGACGACAGTATACTTCCCAAAGGCTGGAAAGATGCCCTATCCAAACTCCAAGAGAATGCCACGCCACGCCCATGGTCAGAAATTGAGCCTATCCTGCTTGAGGCCTATGGCAATCTTGACGAATTTTCTTACATAGATACTCAAGCGGTTTATGCAGCAAGTATTGCTCAAGTTCACAAAGCAACACTAAAAAATGGACAAGACGTTGCAATTAAAGTCCAGTATCCTGGACTAGAAAACAACATCCGCAGTGACCTAGAGAGCATGCGAAAACTCATTAAGCTTGCCAATATTCTTCCTAATCTTGGTAATTATGACCATGTCTTTCAAGCTGCAGAAATTCTATTCCGTCAAGAACTAGATTTTATCCAAGAACGAGATTTTTACCACTTATACAACGCTCATTTTCAATCAAATAAAAACGTCATTATTCCTGTTCCTATTGACGAACTATCTCATAAAAATATTTTAGTGACTTCATGGATAGAAGGTATAAGTCTTCATAAATGGATCGAATCTTTCCATGCTAAAGAAACAAAAAACTCACAAGATATTGAAACACGAGATGCATTAGGACAAACACTTTTAGAAGTGATTTTCTCAGAACTTATGCATTTAAAACATGTTCAATCTGATCCAAATCCAGGAAATTTTCTTGTCACACCTCAAGGTAAACTTGCACTGCTAGATTTTGGTGCTACTCAAAAGCTTAGTCCAGATATAGTGACAAATTATACAAAATTATTACTTGCGGGACTTGATGAAAACAGAGAAGAAATGACCACTGTTGCTACCAATTTAGAATTTCTAAAACCTGAAGATTCCCCTGAAACCAAAGAAAACTTCCTTAAAATCATGTCAATCATTATGGAACCATTTATTCCTGAACACTACTCTTGGGAAAATGTTCGTCTCACACAACGTATCAACGAGGCGTCCCTTGTGTTTATGAAACAAACTAAATTTCGAGCACCCTGCGGTGAAGTCCTATTCCTCAACCGCCGCCTTGCAGGAAATGTCATCATGCTCGAAAAATTGGGCCCAACGACACACTCCAAGCATATTTTTTCTAATTTATTATCGTCTCACATCTAAAACTCTCATTAAAGTGAACTAATTATGAGCAGCACTACCAGTAGTATCACTCACACAACAAACCATAGAAGAAGCGTGAGCATTCCTTCGAATTATGAGGGTAGCCCAAGCCCTTCTAGCACGCCTCTCATCTTGTCACCCACTCATGTGAAAAATCATTCACAAAAAAATAAACCTGAGTCTAAGCTTTTT
>JAIXXU010000137.1 GCA_027490595.1 Pseudomonadota bacterium | reverse complement strand
TTTCTATGAGCTCAAACAAAACGGTGGAGATAGTGTAGATAAAACTTTCGGTTAATATTCTAGGACTGCCTAGTTGAAGTAATTCCTTATTGGATATTTCATACTTTAGCCAAGGTATGTCAATAAACCATGAGACCAGATTTGGCTGTTTGCTACTGTGATTAGGTAAAGGGCGGTGTCGTTGTATGATTAAATTGCAAACAGTTCTAACTGCGTTTTCTATGGATTCTTTTGTGTCTAAGAATGCTTTGAACATTATTTTGATTACATTGACGCCTGTATTCCCAGTTTTAACTCCGCAAAAATTAACTCGATATTCTTGATATAGATTTAAGATGTTGTATTTTGAATCTGAGTCGAGATCTGCGGTGTAAAGCCATTCTAGGAAGTAACTTATATTTCTAAGATAGCCATTTTGGGTGAAAATCTGGAGTTGAGAGAACCATTCTGTTTCGAGTGGAAAGGAGATTATTTTTGCAATTTCATCTCTGAATGTGCCATCTGGTGTAAAAAATGCTTTTCTTATAGGTTGATGCTCAAACATAACGATTACAAAACTATATTTTCCAGAATGATGTATGGCTCCGTTGATTGGAAGTTTAATACAGTGAACTATACAAATGCAACAAAATAATGATATTGAGCTTTTAGATTCGATCAAACTCGGTTTCGGATTTTCTTCAGATGCTGAATTAGCGGCATTCTTGGGTGTTACAAGAGGTAACATCAGCATTGTACGAAATCAAAATGGCAAACTAGGACCGGTAGCGAGAATGAAATGCCTTGATAGGTTAGCTTTTCTAGGTATTAGAAATTGGATGGAGAGGATATCAACAGAATATATTGCTAAGCGATTAAATGAAATGAGTAGAGGTCAAGCAGAGCGTATTGCTCATGCAAAATTGGCAACAGAATTTCAGTTACCATTGGATGAAGAACTTCCTGATCGTGTCCGAGAGGTCTTGGGCATGACCTCGGATAAAGAGTTAGCTGACTTACTTGGTATTAAAACAACCTCAATATCTATGGTGAGGAAAGGCAAGTCAAAACTTGGGCATCTGCCCAGGCTCAAAATACTGGAAATTATTGAGGGATTGCCCTACTCAGAAATTTTGTTGGCCATTTCTGATAATAAATATTTGATCAATTTAATCGTTCAAAACAAGTAATTATGTGGTTGAGGGTGGTAAGCCCTCCAGCATAACCATTTGATGCTGTAATCTAATGTATATCTTTGATGTGTCGATATCAGCATGCCCGAGTCTTTCAGCTACCACATGCAATGCTGCTGAAGCTGATCTCGTTTCACTACCATTTTCATCTAATAACTCTGAGTGGTATAACTCGGTCGCAAATGTATGCCTTAAATCATGATAACTATATTGACCTTTTAAAGTTGGCATATGCTGATTCAATAGATTTCTAAATATTCTTGAGGCGTGTCCCACACTAATGACTTTTGCCTCATTGGAGTTGTCAGTTCTTACAAATAAATAAGAAGTCTGAGGCTCGCCGAAATTGTTTCTCTCAGTTTCATAATAATCTTTGAGGTCTTCCAGTAAAGGCCTGGAGAAATATAACCAACGCCCTTTGCCTCGTTTGGCGTAAATTCCTCTCAAATAAAACTCAAATCTAAGCTTGGAAGGGTTGCTATCTAACTCATCAAAAAGAGATTTGAGGCCTTTCTGAGTTTTGTTTCTCATTTTTGCATCATTTAAAATGAGCCCTACGTTTTCTGCAGCTCTTAATCCAACTTCGTAACCCATTCTCAGTATGAGCCGGTCTCTTTTATTGGGGCAAGATTGCAATAATTTTGCACGAATACTCTTCATTACATACTTGATTTTCAATATTGCCTTGGAGTTGGAATCGACCCTTTTTTTTGTTTTTCTAGAAATTGTGAATTGAAGTTTTTTACAAATACCAAGTGTATGCAAAAAATTGAAGAAAGAGGTTAGAGCAGATTTGGAAAGTAAAAGAGTGTCGAGTGATATTTCCCTTTCAGGAAGCACTTCATTCAAGTAGTAGTTAACCCGCACCACAGTCATATTTGCCAACTGATTATCGATTGGCCCAGTAAGGCTTTTCAAGTATGAGTACAGTTTTGAAATATAACTTGTAATTGTTTTGTCATTAAGGTCTGCCTCTTCTAAAAATTCCTCCGTGGTTTGACCATTTGATTTGATTTTGACTTTGTGGCTAGTACCAATATTAAAAAGGTGAACAGACCAAAGTGTTGGGAGGACCAAAATGTCGAAATTCTGATCAGTTATTACAGCTAATTTATCAAACTTTGTTTCCTGGAATTCAAAGTCGCGAAGCAAGATCATCTTCATAATGTAGGCCCCTACGATTACTGAAAATCATACTGCTCAAAGGGGCTAACGATGTGAACTATTTTATATAGGTAACCAAAATGCCTGTATTGGGCGGAATTTCCGGTTCGAAAAGCACGATATGAAGCATATTTTGCCGTTTGTTTACAAATGTAAGCGTTAGAAAATAGTGATATGATAAACGAGAAACTAAATCAAATTAAAAAATTACAAAGCCATGGCACGTCCCGAGAAAATTAGATTAGGTGAAATTCTGGTCAGACAGAATTACATGACCCAAGCTGAGCTCGATCAGGCGCTTGAAGAACAGCGCAAGACCGGCAGACGCCTAGGCCGTGTCATTGCTGAA
>JAIXXU010000066.1 GCA_027490595.1 Pseudomonadota bacterium | reverse complement strand
TATTTAGAGCATTAATTAAAATGTTTTGGTCCAGAGAGTTAGAGTCTTCAACAAGATAAAATAACGATCGAAACACGCCTGCAGGGTCACGAAAAATGAGACGATAAATTAAATGTTTAAATTCTTGCCTTGTTTTGTCATCCCAAACATAACAAGGATTTAAGTCAATCATGGCAATTTGCATTTTATCGTGATCAAATAAAATATTACCAGCATGGGGATCTGCCCAAACAACCCCCTTTTGAAATACAAGATCAATAAACGCTTCTGCAATTGAGTCCGCAATTTCTCTTCTCTCTAAATATTTAGTTTGAATAATTTTTGTAACTTTTGTCCCCTTAATACATTCCATAAAAACTGCTTTTTCAGTTGAAAAGAAAAATCTAGGGACTTTTATGAAATGATTTTCGCCAAGAGCCTCACGAACTTTTTCAGCATTTTTTTCTTCTATATTAAAATTAAGTTCTTCTTGACTTTGCCTATAATAGTTCAAGACAGCTCTTCTGAGCGTTGCAATAAGGGCATTAAGTTCATCTTTAACATCAAGACTTAATTTGGAATCTTTTTCTAAAAGCTCTTTAGTTTGGTCAGTCATCTTAACGATATGATTACACTGTTGCTCAAAAAGCTCACGTAAGTTTGGTCTTTGAAGTTTAATCAGTAAGCTCTCAACTTTGAATTTTTCTTTTCCAGCCTCATTCAAACCAATCAAATAAAGCGCACCTACGCTAGCACTGGCAAAATGCCTGATTGGTTTTGAAGGTATAAGTAAAAAAGGCCTAATTGGCTCATATTCAGCTTCGTTTAAAGTGGATAAAAAGTATTCCCAAGAGCGCTCAATACCAGGGAAAATTCCGCCAGCATCATCTTGTGTTGTTCTTAATTCTCTGGCTAAACTAGGAGGACATATTTCAGAGATAACCTGTGCCATCTTTACATATAAACCACCTATTTCCTGAATAGCGATTGCAATTACGCGACCATTTGAAAATTCTCGTTGTGGTGTACATGCGATAGAAAGAACGGCATTGATGCAACTTTCACCAGGTATAGCTTCTATAGCGCCCAATAGTATGGGAGCTAGTACTAACCCCCTTGGATCTGAAGAAAGAGACTCTTGTAATAAAGGAAAGACTCTCTTGGTGTAGACGTCTTTCATAATTTCTTCAGCAAGGCTATATATTTGTAGTCTTTCTTCTTTTGAAAGCAGAAACAGACAATTAAATAATGTTTCCTTCAACTCAGGAAAATTTTCAGCTGCTTGATGGGATAAAACTGGAATTAAGTTTAGAAGACTTGCAAGTCGTTCCCCAAAAGAACCGAAGGCTTCTTCCAATATTTCCGGGCTTCTAAATAGTGCTATCAAACGAGGATTTTGCTCAACAGCAGAGCAAGAACCTTCAATCAATGCAGAAACCAGTTCACTAGTTATTTGTGTATTTTTAAGCACATCTGTAGATATTTCTGAGAATGTTTCTTGCAGGGAGCGAAATGACTTTTCAATGTGGTGTAAAGCGCCTTCAGACTTAGGAAAGAGAATTTGCGTCATAGTTTTCAGAACTTTGAATCTGCTAAAGTTATTTTCTTTAGAAAAAGGCTGAACAGCAATTTCACTGATAACACTTGAAATATATTTTGATATCAAAGGAGCATGGGCCCTAATTTTTGCTGCAAGAGGCACAACAAAATCATAGTCTTCATACCTTATTTCAGTAATAATATCGTTTATATTTCTTTTACTACTTAACTTTTTTTTTGATGCTTTTTTTGCCATAACTTTTACCCAAGCTCTTATATCACTTGACCAGAAATCTACGATGGATATGATGCAAAGCCAACTTTGATGACAGTTTAAACCATTCGAAAGTCTCTAAAAAATGACACATAATTACCCACTAGGAAAAGAACTCAGAGAACAATTTCCTATTTTTACAAATAACATTTTAAAAAACAACCGCTTGGTATACCTTGATTCTGCTGCCACAGCGCAAAAACCAAAAGAAGTTATCGATGCCATGGTTCATTTTATGGAAAATGACTATGGCCCTGTCCACAGGGGCTCTTACGGGCTGTCTGCTCGAAGTTCTGAAGCCTATGAACGTGTAAGACTTTTGGTCGCCAATCATATTGGCCCCTCTGTAAAACCGGAGCAAATCATATTTACCAAAGGCGCCACAGAAGGACTCAATATTCTGGCAAGAGGACTTGGTGAACTTTTTGTGCGAGAACTTAATCGCATTGTTCTAACAGTATCTGAACATCATGCAAATTTTGTTCCTTGGCAACAATTAGCGCTTCAAAAAAATTGTGAGATAGCCTACATTCCTCTGGAAGGTAAATTAGGAGAAAATATTAATATTAGCGTTGAAAAAGCTGAAAAACTTATCACAAAAAACACAAAAATTGTTACCCTTGCAACAACTGGTAATGTTCTTGGTCAGATTAGCCCCATAAAAGAAATTATTGCTATTGCCAAGAATGTTGGGTCTAAAATCATCCTAGACTGCGCGCAAAGTGCAACCTATTTTGAAGATGACTATTTTGCTATGGGAGCAGACGCCTTGGTTTTTAGTGGGCATAAAATTTATGGTCCCAGCGGCATTGGTATTCTTGCTCTATCCCCTGAAATGTTAGAC
>JAIXXU010000219.1 GCA_027490595.1 Pseudomonadota bacterium | reverse complement strand
ATGTTAGCACGCCAAATCCGTAAAACATTCCACGATCCTCAGTAAAGTATTCAAAGAATCCGATAAGTGTCCATAAAGTTGTCAATGCAAATGTCAAAGTTGTGAATTGAAAATGCTGTTTGGTCATGGTGCGTCATTTTAAACTTGCAGTTAACGTCCGGCGGCTTCACGTCAGTTGCGGCTTTTGGAACTGAGTACTCTCGGCTTGACAGAACGAAGTTATGGAAAAAGGTCGTTCATTTTACAAGGTAAGCAGCAATTGCGTGAAACCGCTGTTGTGCGACGGTTTTATTGTTTCGTATTTATTAAAAAGAAATCTCCAATTGCCATTCTACAATTTATTGAATTGTTCATTTGTTCTTGAGTTAGTAGTTGGATATTTGTAATTGCAGAAATTTCAATCTTTGTGTTTTTCATTTGTTCATCCGAAACTATTTCTCCATTTAATATCAAGCTTTCTATTTTGTTTTTACCAAAACCTGGCCGCTTACTTAGGCTATCAAGATTAAGTTCTGCTAGTAAAAGATATTTAGGTTCGAGTACACTTTGAATCTCTACTAACTTTGAGTTTTTGTTGACTGTTATCTTCTTGATATTTTCTTTATCTAAATAAACGTTCATAAAATCTATCGATGAATGATTCAAATGGATTTGATAGTTTTTGCCGTATTTTTTAATGATTTTATTTCTATCATAGCTTATACAATAGCTATTACAGCTAGACAAAATAACTAGATTGATAAAGCAGAATATTTTGAACTTCCGTTTCACGGTAATTTGGTTACGGCTCGGTTAAACTGTCGCACAACGTCCGGCGGCTTCACGTCAGTTGCGGCTTTTGGAACTGAGTATTCTCGGCGTGGACAAAACGAAGTTATGGAAAAAAGAAGTTCATTTTACAAGGAAAGTAGCAATTGCGTGAAACCGCTGTTATCTGTAGCGCAAATTTTTTTTCTCTTGTTGCTCGATTAACTGATTTGTAAATTTCGAAAGGAAGATCACGAAACCAATTATTGAAAGAACGATTCCTGCCAATAGAAATCTCAAGAATAAATCGTTTATAAAATTCCCCAGGCTTTGTTTTAAAAACCAGTTTAATATGTCAAACCAGTGCAATAAAAAACTTGAGACTAAAACAATAAAACTGTTCAAAATTGACCATTTCTTTCGAAACGAAATAACGATTGAAATTATAAAAGCGAATAAGATTCCAATGAGCACAGAGGTATTCGTTACAAAAGTAAGTTTCCAAATATCCTCATTATTCAATTTATATTTATCCATGTTATGCAAAACATTTTGGATTCCGTTTTCATTAAAAAGATTCAGTAAATCAATATTATACAAGCCTGAGAATTTTTGAAAAGAAAACATGAAGAATAATGTAGCAATGAAATGAATAATTATTTGAGCTAAATTGAATTTCTTCATGTGTAATTTCGTCATTTTTGGGGTGCGTTACAGATAACGTCCGGCGGCTTCACGTCAGTTGCGGCATTTGGAACTGAGTATTCTCGGCTGGACAAAACGAAGTTATGGAAAAAGGTGGTTCATTTTACACGAAAAGTAGCAATTGCGTGAAACCGCTGTTATGTGGGTCGCGACACGTTAGCAAAATCACACAACGTAACCACAAAGAAATTCCACTCCGTTTTTTTTAAAAAATTCTCCAGTTTACACGCACTGTTTTCTGCACGAGAATATCAACGCACGCATTTTACGCAATACTCAAGCTCTGATTAAGTCTCGCAGAGAACTCTCGGCGACAAGAATCGCAAACAAAAACCACAAATTTTCCGTGGATACTAACACAACGTAACCACAAAGTTGAGCCGTGAAAAATAGGGAAGAAGTTAAATTTACTCAAACACAAGCCGAACTTCTCAACAAACGCGAAACGTGCTTTCGGCGAGCGGAGCGACCACACATAACGTCCGGCGGCTTCACGTCAGTTGCGGCATTTGGAACTGAGTATTCTCGGCGTGGACAAAACGAAGTTATGGAAAAAAGAAGTTCATTTTACACGAAAAGTAGCAATTGCGTGAAACCGCTGTTAGCAGCAGTTCAAATCGAAACCTCTTTTTTAAATTTTAGCCAAACAGCAAATATTCCAATTCCAGTTAAATTGGTTAAGGACCAAAATAAAAAATTAGTTAGAAGCGGAGAGGTTTGCAATTCATAATAATAGGGATCATACCCATAAATTGAGCCTAATACATTTTCGATAAAAATTCCGTCCGTAATTAATACCAACCAGCAGATCATAAGCGAATACATAATTTTTTCGCTCCCGGATAATTTTTTAGTTGGGAATAAATAGATATTAATATTTACAAGTGTAATTATAAAGTAAGAAAAATATGGAGGCTCTCCGTAATAATCTCCATGATAGGGAGATTCAACAAAAATTGAACACAAAATTAATATTATAGCGATAAGCAATAGACGGTATTTTTTCGCTAATTCAATCATCTAAAGTTATTTAGGAGTCGTCACGTCGTGAATTGCTGCTAACGTCCGGCGGCTTCACGTCAGTTGCGGCATTTGGAACTGAGTACTCTCGGCTGGACAAAACGAAGTTATGGAAAAAGGCGGTTCATTTTACAAGAGAAGCAGCAATTGCGTGAAACCGCTGTTAACTGTTGTTGCTATTTTGACTAAGATCTTCAATGCACTGTTCTCGGATTTTCCAGATTTCTTCAAGGTCAAGTTTTATATTCACGTTTTCATTAAGCCAAGTTTTCAAGTAATTTTTGTGAAGTTGAACTTTGTAAGCTGAAATTTGGTTTGGTAACATTTCAACTTCAAGAATCAAATCATTTTCAAAATCTGAAGCTTTTGAGCCGGATTTTGTAAAGTCAAAAATTTCGTTTTCAAATTTCAAATAATTATGTGCTTCCGGAATATAATCAAGTTTGTTTTTCTGCAAAGTTTGAGAAATCTCAGGAGTATTTTCGGAATGCATTTTGAAAATCCCAAGAACCAATTTTATTTTGGGACGTCCATTTTCATCAGCAAGTTTTTTGAGCAAAGCATGCTTAGTGCTGCAAGTTCCACAATTGTCTGCGAAAACGGTTTTCAAATCGTTTTTATTTTCGTTTCTGCCGTAATCCAGATTTGCCACAAAACGAGTTGCATCGCTAAATGTAAATATATTTTTCGTCAAAAATGCGTTGGAAATTTCGCCTTTGGAATTGATTGTAAAGTCGGGTAACGTCTTTTTGGACACGGCGTTTTTGCAATTACAGTTAACGTCCGGCGGCTTCACGTCAGTTGCGGCTTTTGGAACTGAGTACTCTCGGCTGGACAAAACGAAGTTATGGAAAAAAGAAGTTCATTTTACAAGGGAAGCAGCAATTGCGTGAAACCGCTGTTATAGGCAGGCATCATTTTTAATATGTCGTTTAAATTATTTTTGAATTTCAATTAAATCGCAGTGCCAATTCGCGTATTTAAAACGTCAGTAAAAAGATGAAAATTAACGAAAAATTTTAGGAGAATTATTCTTTAATTCTCTAATACTCGCCGCAAGTTTTGATAGAGGAATTTGTGCTAGAAATAATTGATTAAGCGTAGTCTTCAGCAACAAAAGTTCTTCACTATCAAAATTTGATTCGCCATTAATCTCTGCAATTATGGATTGGATTTTTTGCTCTACTAATGTCTGCTGATTGATTTTGGTTGAGGAATTTGTAACAATTTCTTCACAGTATTCAATCACCTGTTTGCGAATGAATATTATGTGCTTAAAAGAGCTTAATAAATTAAAACTTGTGTTCTCTAAATCTGCCATTTATATTATTTTTTTATGGAGTTCGGCGGTTCGCTTGCCTATAACGTCCGGCGGCTTCACGTCAGTTGCGGCTTTTGGAACTGAGTATTCTCGGCGTGGACAAAACGAAGTTATGGAAAAAGGTGTTACATTTTACAAGGGAAGTAGCAATTGCGTGAAACCGCTGTTATGTGCCGTTCATAATTTACGTGCTTTGGATAAAGTAGCAAACTGTTTTAAATTCAGGTTCCATAAAAACATAAAGATCTCTGTCTTCCCAAAAATTCAGTTTTTCAATTAATTGTTGCTCATATTCACTATCACAAACGACATTTGTGAATTTTGTTTTCAACTCACTCCAACTGGTTAGTTGGCAAACAAACTTCATTTTTTTGTTTGATTTTGGACAAATGGGAACTTCTTTATTTTGTGTCCAATGTGGCCTTCCTGCAAAACCAATATTATCAAGTTCATTTTCTTCAGTTACACCATCGAAATCGGTAAACGAAAACCTTTTTGCTTTGTAAATTATTACCGAATCTGGATTCAAATTATCATAAGCAGTTTCAATCTCAGATGTATTTAGGGGATGCAACAATTTTGGCTGATTTGGATTTTCATAATCAAGAAAAATAAAATCAAAGTCCAAAAATATTGGACAGATAAGATTCAGTTCAAAAGGGAGCCAGGAAAAAATGTTGTCTGAATTATTTATTAAACCCAAATATTGAAAACCTCCCTTAAATTCGTTTTTGGGAATTTCAAAACCATCTGGAATTTCCCCGCCAAGTTGATGTTTTCCGAGTTTATCGAAAGCGATCTCGTACATTTTTCTTTTGCTAAATAATTTATCTAAAAAACTCATATGTAATTATAATTGTCGTTGAGTTCACTTCGGCGCGCGAATGGCACATAACGTCCGGCGGCTTCACGTCAGTTGCGGCATTTGGAACTGAGTATTCTCGGCGTGGACACAACGAAGTTATGGAAAAAGCGGTTACATTTTACAAGAAAAGCAGCAATTGCGTGAAACCGCTGTTATGCCCAGTTGTTATTGCGCTTTTTCAGGAGTTTTTCCCAAATAATATTTTAAAGTCAGTTTTTCTACACCAGCAAATAACTACGATTGTCAAAATTAACAGCAAATGATTTAGTTTTGAAATACTGCAATCATCGGTGTAAATAGAGCCAGAATATTGTTGATAATGCCAAGGGAAAATATTGCAGACAGTAGGTATTTTGAGATCAAATAATTTATTTAGGATTCCAGGTGAAAGGTCAATTATGTCTGGAATTAGAGAACCGAGAAAAGAAAGTGCCATAATCAAACGATATTTTTTATTTGAAACCAAAATTGCCGCAAGTATTATGATTAAGCTAGCGATGGCATCAACTTTAGAATTTATTGGATAGCAGTGTGGAATGTAGTCTAAAGCACCATGTGAGATAACTCCAACTGCAAAGGCAAAAATGCCTGTTGAAATAACTTTTTTGGAAGAATTTAGTTTCTCAATTGCATTGGTATCAGTCAGTAAAACTGCGATGCCAATTGCGGTCGTGGTGTGGAATAATACGTTCATTTGGTTTACAATTGGGCATAACGTCCGGCGGCTTCACGTCAGTTGCGGCATTTGGAACTGAGTATTCTCGGCGTGGACCAAACGAAGTTATGGAAAAAGGTCGTTCATTTTACAAGAGATTCAGCAATTGCGTGAAACCGCTGTTAGCAGAAGGCTTATGGGAGAATATTGTTTTTTATTGCACTATCTTTCATTAAAGATGTATTGCTGCTACTTTCTTGGTTATTTACCGTTGAAAGAAGGCTGCACTCACAAAAACCCGCGTAACCAAACATTGTTCGAAATCTCTCAGTGTAATATTCGTATTTTATCTCGAAATATAGATTGTCGTAAGTCTTTACAATTATAGTGTCTGTCAATAGAAAAGACTTGAATGGAATTTGCAGGCTTGCATATTTCTCAGAATCTCGCTTTTCAATATAGCTACTACTGATGATAGTCCGAACAATCTTATTCTTTCTGACTAAATAAAATGTTAACTTTTTAATTTCACCAGGTTCAAATCCATGAAGAAATATTTGCTGATTTTCATTAACATAACGCATTGTGTCACAAATTTTCATTTGCGCTTCGTATTGTTTTTCTTTTCGATAACTATCAAACGAGCAAGTTGCAATTATTAACATAAGTATTATGCAAAAAATAGCGCAAATAATTTTTAAGAGTCTTAGGCATCCTGATTTATCCATCTTGGTTGATTTGAGTTTGGACGCAAGCTTTCTGCTAACGTCCGGCGGCTTCACGTCAGTTGCGGCATTTGGAACTGAGTACTCTCGGCGAGACTGAACGAAGTTATGGAAAAAAGAAGTTCATTTTACAAGGAAAGTAGCAATTGCGTGAAACCGCTGTTACCTGCAGTATCTATGAAATCCAAGTTTGTTCCACTTTTACAATAACCCATTTCTGTTTTTCTTTTTTTATTAATACTTTATATCCTAGTCCGCATCTTCCACCACAAGAATAAGAAACATCTAATTCTCCATTTTCATTTTTATCATCGAAATGTATTTTTGAAAAAGACATAACGCCTGCAAATTTAGGATACTTCTCCGACCATTTTCTATATTCTTCATCTTCAGGAATTTCGGATAATTGTTTAAAAATAAACTTTTCACTTTTGATTTTTTCGAAATCAATTCGTCGTTGGTTGCCTACAGCAATTACAAGTCCAATTGTGTCATTTTCAAGATTTTTTCTTTGTCGTAAAAACTCTGGATCTTCAATGCCTTTCTCTGGATTTGGGAAAAAAGTGTAAAGTCTTTTATCCTTATATGTGGCATTTACGGTTTTTAAGAAAATTTCGTTAAACACATTTTGTTCAAATTCTACATAAGAATTTTTTTTCTGGCAACTTAAAAGAAGCAGAATCAAAATCACCGTAAATGTTAGTTTCCGCGTCATTTTTGGTTTGATATTGCAGGTAACGTCCGGCGGCTTCACGTCAGTTGCGGCATTTGGAACTGAGTATTCTCGGCTGGACAGAACAAAGTTATGGAAAAAAGAAGTTCATTTTACAAGGGAAGTAGCAATTGCGTGAAACCGCTGTTAGCTGTTGTTTTAATTTTAGCTCGGAAATTCCTTTGTGACGAAAAAAACAGTGTCAATAAAGTAAAGTATTCCATTGCGTGTTAAAACATTTTCATCATGAAGATCTTCGATGATTATTCCTAAATCCGGATTATAATAGTCATTATTTCGGTTATTTTGAAAACCATTTTGTTCAAGGAATTTCATGACAATATTTAAATCTGTAGGTTCCGTGATTGCGACATATGATTGCTCAACCACCGCATAAATAATATTTTCAGATTCAGTGAATCCAAGCAAATTATATGCTGTGTCCGGAAAGAAATAATTATGGAGTAGCAAATTGAATAAGTAATCTTTCCAGGAACTGTAATAAATTGCGTCATTAAGTTTTATAACGTGCTCAGAGTCTTTTAGATAAACCTTCTGCTCCGCGCCTTCGCTCACATATTGTGTGAAATCAACTTCTCTCCAAAGATTATTTTCAGAAACGTAGGTTTTTAATCTCTCTGTTTCTTGTTTTTTGAATTGCTTAGAGTCTGTAATTTTCGTGCTTGCTTGCGGGCCATCGCTAAGGTAACTGGCGATTGCTTGGATAGTTGCTCCAAACCTAATTTTGCTCTCTCCTGAAAAGATATTTCGTAAGTCATTTTTTAAACTGTTTTGCACGAAGCAAATATAAGGAATATTTTAGAATTGATTTGGTCACTAATGGATTGTGATTGTTTGGTCACCGCACCAAAATAACAGCTAACGTCCGGCGGCTTCACGTCAGTTGCGGCATTTGGAACTGAGTATTCTCGGCTGGACAAAACGAAGTTATGGAAAAAAGAAGTCCATTTTACAAGGGAAGCAGCAATTGCGTGAAACCGCTGTTATATCGCCGCTTTTTAGTTATTTTTTTTCATTTCCCAAGGCTTACATAAAGTTTACACACAAGCCAATCACAGTATTTTTTGCAAACATTTTTAAGTGCAATTTTCACGCAAACAGAAAGTTTGGTTTCCACAAACATTTCAAAGTCTGTTTTTCAGAAAGCAATTAAGTCTTCAAAACACACAGCTGAGGATTCTCGGTTGGACCAAAAGTAAATTTTACCCGAAACCGTGACTTTACACTTTCAAACAGCTGCCACAAAAAGCTTCCAGTTTTTGTTTCAAAAAAAGCTACGCAGAAATCTCAGCGAATTGGCCTCGGATTT
>JAIXXU010000043.1 GCA_027490595.1 Pseudomonadota bacterium | reverse complement strand
GGGCAAGCCTGAAAGTCAAGTGCAAGAAGAGCTAAGAGCATTATTTTCTCGTTATGAGGATTCAGGAAAAGCGGTGCTTGCCGGCAATTCTATTGGTCATGACAAAAAATTTATCGATCGTTGGATGCCCAATCTTTCTTCTTTACTTCATTATCGAATGCTTGATGTTTCTAGTTTCAAAATTATTTTCGAAGGTATTTACAAGACCCATTTTCCAAAGAAAAAAGGCCATAGAGCAAAAGATGATATTTATGAGTCTTTGGGGGAGCTCAGGCACTATCTGAACTTCATAGACCAAAAAGGGTCTTGTGCAGGCCAGTTGGTTGAACATAGAGAGTCATAGGTCGTTTTTAGTATTCAACCGTTACTTGAATTTTTAGCCTTTATTTCTCTGGCTTTCAATCATTTCTTTCATACGTTCGTTGAGTTTGCCCGGGTTTAATTTACCCCCGGAAATTTTCATGGCTTGGCCAACAAAGAAACCAAATAGTTTTTCTTTTCCTTGAAAATAGTCGTTGAGTTGTGATTGATTTTCATTCAAAACTTTTAAGCAAATTTCATGAATGGAAATGTCATCACTTATTTGTATCAGGTTTTTTTCCTTTACAATAAGATTAGGGGATTTTCCGGAAGAGATCATTTCTTCAAATATTTCTTTTCCAATACGTCCACTTATTGTTCCGTTTGCTTGGAGTTTCAAAAGAGAAACACAATGTTCTAGGGATACAGGAACTTCATTTAATTCGTCAGGAGAAATTCCTTTGGTATCAGCATAAATCTTGATTGCTCTCATCACCTCAGTCATAAAAAAGTTTGCCAAGAATTTTGCATCGCAGGTGCCTTTTAATTGGCTTACAAGTTTTTCAAAATAAGTACTGTTAACTTTTGACGCGCAAATTACCTTCGCATCGTACTCTGGCAAGTGATAGGTTTCAATAAATCTTGATGTTTTTGTTTCTGGCAGTTCAGGAAGTATTGAGCGAATTCTTTCAATACGTTCGTTAGAAATGATCAAGGGAGGCAAATCGGGTTCTGGAAAGTACCTATAATCTTTTGCGTTTTCCTTGGTGCGCAGAGAATAAGTTTCATTTTTATCGCTATCATAGCCCCGAGTTTCCATACTGATTGAGCCGCCATTTTCAATAATTTCATGTTGGCGTTCAACTTCGTAGGCAATGGCTTTTTCTAAATATTTAAATGAGTTTACATTTTTAATTTCGCATCGTTGACCAAAAGTAGAGGAACCTTTTGGTTTCAATGAAACGTTGGCGTCTGCTCTAAAATTTCCTCGATCCAAGTCACCATCAGAAATATCAAGATTAACAACATAACTATGAAGTTTCTTCAGATACTCGCTGGCTTCTTCCGGCGAAGACATATCAGGGCAGCTGACAATTTCAATGAGTCCTACACCTGCGCGATTATAATCAACAAGGGAGGCCGTTCCTACGTGAATGTTTTTTCCAGCGTCTTCTTCAAGTTGAATGCGTTCTATACGCACTACTTTTTTATTTTGAAGGGTTAAAGAACCACCAAAACATAGGGGCTTGTCGTACTGCGTAATTTGATAACCTTTAGGGAGATCTGGATAGAAATAATTTTTTCGAGCAAAAACACTCACCTTTTGAATGGTGCTGCCAACAGCAAGTCCCATGCGCAAGGCAAGGTCAATGCACTCCTCATTCACCACGGGAAGAGCTCCAGGAAGAGCTAAACAAGTGGGATCTATATTAGAGTTTGGTGCATCACCGTAGGCGTTTTTTGAGCGGCTAAACATTTTACTTTTGGACGCAAGTTGGCAATGCACTTCTATGCCAATGACGATGTCGTACTTCTCTGTAATTTTATTTAAAATGGGATAATTCTTTGAAAAAACATGTTCACTCACGATAATATCCTTATTTCATATTTTTAAATGCTGTAGTTTTGACCAATCCTTGTTTTTCAAGGTCATAGGCTAAAGCTAAAAGTTGAGCATCATTTCCTTGGGGGGCATAAAACTGAAGTCCTATGGGCAAACCCTCGTCATCAATGGGAGCTGGTAAGGAAATAGCTGGAAGCTTGGCTAGGTTTGCAGGAATTGTAAAAATATCATTTAAGTATTCTTGCATAGGATCTAAAGAACTTTCTCCTAAAAGAAAGGCACTTGAGGGGGCTGTAGGCATATAGATGAAATCAATAGTCTCAAAAACTTTTGCAAACTCTTCCACAATGAGGTCTCTGGCTGCCAATGCTCTACCGTAAAAAGCATCGTAGTAACCTGCACTAAGTGCAAATGTTCCTAGTAAAATGCGTCTCTTGACTTCTTTCCCAAAACCCTCAGTGCGAGTTTGGGAATATAATTCAAAAAGATCTTGGGCTTGTTGGGTTCTGTGACCATAGCGAATGCCATCAAATCTAGATAAATTGCTAGAAGCTTCTGCACTGGCAAGAACGTAATAAACGCTTAAAGTATACTTTAATGTTGAAATTTCGATGTCTACAAATTTTGTCCCAAAGTCGCGCATTTTTGCTTCAAGTTTTTCAAAGGCTACAAGAACTCTTTTGTCGACAGCATTTGTTAATAATGAGCGTGGTACACCAATGGTTCGCCCTTTTAAAAAGTTTTCTTTTCCAAGTTGAGACTCATAGGAAGTACAAAGACTGGTGGCGTCACGAACATCAGGTTGTCCCAGAATGCGCATTATAATATCTAGGTCAGATATGCTACGTGCAAAAGGAGAAATTTGATCTAAACTAGAGCCAAAAGCCACTAGCCCATATCGTGAAATGCGTCCGTAGGTCGGCTTAAAACCATAAATTCCGCAAAAGGCTGCAGGTTCTCTAACGCTCCCACCGGTATCTGAGCCAAGGGCCAAGGGTGCAAATCCAGCTGCACAAGCGGCTGCAGATCCTCCCGAAGATCCTCCAGGGGAGTGTTTAAAATGATGAGGATTTTTTACAGGTCCGTGACAGCTATGTTCGTTTGAGGATCCCATAGCAAACTCATCCATGTTTGCGGTGGAAATAAAAATAGCACCTGCATTTTCCAGAAGTGAAACTACCGTGGCATCATATTGACCCTTATAGCCTTCCAGCATGCGAGAGGCACACTGAACCGGGAATCCCTTTTTTTGGATGTTTTCTTTTAAAACAATAGGAACGCCAAATAAAATTTCATGGGACTGGGCTGGTCTATGCTCAAGTTCTTTGGCTCTTTGAAGGGCTGCTTCTTTTTGTAGGCTTGTCAATGCGTTTAGTGAAGGATTTTCTTGCTCTATATATGAAAATAAATTGCTTATGTATTCAACAATAGAGAGTTTTTTTGAACGAAAATTTTCTGCTAAAAATGTGGCATCGTGAGAGCAGAACTCTTTAGAATAATTAAAATTTGTCATAAAATACCTTATGTAGATTGAGCAAGTATAGCAGGAACCCTGACAAAGGCACCTTCCCTGGATGGTGTTTGAGCAAGAAAATCTGATGTGGTAATAGAGTTTTCCACCTGATCTTTTTCCATGTGAGAGAGGCTTTCGTCTTTATTTTCAAGTCCTTTCGTGGAGAAAGCACTGCGAGCATCATGTTCGTGTGAAATTGGGACTTCTAAAAGCACTTCAAAAGAGGTCAAAATTTTTTGAAGATCTTTTTGTGCTTCAATAATTTCTTCTTCAGAAAAATTTAGTCTTGCCAGCTCGGCTGTACGTTTGATAACTTCTTTATCTAAATGCATCACAATATCCTTCTCTTAAGTTCCACTTGTTTTTAGATTTTCTTCTTTGAGAATTCAAGTATTCCTTGCTTTTTTACATTGGCCTGAGATAAGGAAATTTTTTGTATGCCTTGATCAAACTGAATATCAAGGTCACCTTAAGGAGCTTTATGAGAATTGCTATTTCAGGTCAGAGTGGGTGTGGAAATACAACAGCTACCAAAAATGTAGGTCAGGCTTTAGGTCTCCAAATTGTCAACTATACCTTCCGTGATTTAGCTCGAGATTTAGGCCTTAGTTTTGAGTATATTCATCAACAGTCCAAAAGTAGTCTCATTTTTGATTATCTAACAGATTTGATTCTCATTCGAAGTTCTTCAGCAAATCAAAATATCGTGATCGGAACCCGTTTAGCTGCTTGGCTAATGAATTCTGAGCTTCGCATTTGGCTTCATGCGCCTTTGGAAACAAGAGCTCATCGCATCAATCAAAGAGAGTCAGAAAATGGCGTTCCCTACGAGCAGGTATTGTACAAGACCTTAAAGCGCGATGAAGATAATAAAAAAAGATACATGCGTCTCTATGGGCTTGACATTGATGATCACAGTGACTTTGATGTGACAATTAATACAGACAAATTGACGGCTGCTCAAGTTTCAAGCCTTATCGTTGCTGCTGCTCACTGGGCAAAACATAATAGTTTAGATCGAGAAAATATTCATCTAAACCATATCAAAGGCATCATAGCAGAAAATTTAAAACTTCCTTTTGAGGCTTTGCAAGATTCTAATTACCCTATCGATATTGTTGGTATTTACAAATCTTTTTCTTCTGTTTGTTAGATTTTAAGACACGTGTGAAAACCCAATAGGGTTTACCTTTAAATTTTCCAATGAAATTTATCATCTCACAAGTATCTTGAAAGCAGTTTTGCTGTCTTGTTACCAGACAACTTTTTTTTGATTTGCCAAAAACAGCAAAATCTTCCACGATAACGCTTCTTTTGCTGAAGGGAGTTAATTTATGAACGGTGGCGTTCAAGTGAATAATAGGACTATTGTGCCAAGGTCCAATTCCAAATCTCAACTTACAAGTTCTTCTTCTGGAGATAGTTCCCCTTCTTCGATTCCTTCACAAATTTCTCACAATGGTTTTTTTACTCCTGCTATGGCTGCCATGGACGATTATTCCCTTTCTCCTTTTCAACAAAATTCCCGTGAGTGTCCTCCTGGAGACAAAGAGCAACGGCAATCATCTGAAGAAACAGTAATTAAACCACCTGAAAATAATAAAATGAAATTTTCCCATGATGCGAGAAAAAAATTTAAGGAAGATAATAGTGCTCCTCAAAATATAGACTCCTCGGGTGAAAGTAGTCAAAAAATTCATCTTGTTACATCTATTGCGCTTGAGCCCATACCTGGCAAACCACCTAAAGTGAACATTTCAGAAAAATTATTCCTTCCATTTAAAAAAGAGCCTTTTCCATTAAGGTTACTTCTAGCATCATTAAAAATTTTTAGTTTAGTGGGAATGATTTCTTGTATTTTTTTATATGCTTTCTTAGGAAATCTTTTGTTCATTCCTTTTGCAGTTATTTTCTTTGTTTATACAGTATTTGTTTTCTCAATTCATAAAATACCTTTTTTGGGTTCGAAATTCCTAAGCCTCAAGGACAAAAATTTAGAACAAATGGCGGAAGATTTTTTTGAAAATAGATATCTGGAATATACGGTAATAGGCGAAGATAAGAAAAAAGAACATTTTTACGTTGACTTGATGCCGATGATAAAAAGTTCGACTTGGAATTATTCTGAAATAAATTCTCCGGAAGGAAAGTTACCTGAGGTCAAAGATTGTTATACTCAGGTTCAAATGGAGGTAAATTTATTTCTTAAAGAGCTTGAAAAAAGTGGTCAAAAAATTATTATCGAGAAAAATCCTACCAAAGAAAAATGGTCAAGCGATAGTGCAAAAATGCAAGATTTAAGAAATTCTTGGGCTTTTACGATTCCCAGAATTAGTAAAGGTGAAAAGACAATATCTAATACCTACCATAATCTTCGATATTTGCACTTAATCAACAACAAAGAAGAAAAAAAAGAAATTGATTTGTTTGAAGTTGTTGAAAAATGTTTATTTCGCGAGGAACCTGAATTTGAGAATATTAGAAATAAATTTTTCCGCAAACAGGATGTGTTGGTAAAATCCCCTTATACCTATGCAAACACTCTGAATTTATTTAAAGATCTTAAAGACTTAATTTTAGATACTCATAAAGAATTCCAAATTCCGGATACTAACAAAGAATCCCAGTCAAAAACTCATTTTTCTAATCCTTTTACTTTTTTTATAGGTGACGAAAAAGATCCTTCACCATCAGACAAGAGGATTTATCATGAAAGAAGGCTTGGCTTTATCAAGTGTGTAAAAAACCTTGAAACGCAAGAAAATCCTGTGGATAAAAAATTTAATCATGAAAATGTAGATTCTTCAACTGAGTTTAAGAATACTTTATATTCTGTTGTGCATGGACATGTTAAACTTATTCCAGAGAATATCGTTAATCTTGTAAATGAGAATTCTGAAATTATTCTTGAAAACGAAAGAAAAGATGCAATCAAAAAAAAGGCTTCTGTTTTAAAAAATGAATTAAATGCTTTAGAGAAAAAAATTAAGAGTGGTATTAAAGCCTATGAAAACTTTTTCGATTGTATTGAGCCAATTTCAACTTTATCGTTTGATAAAGACAATGAAAAAGATAAACAACTCCATAAATTTTTAATTGAAGATTTTCTTTCTTTTATCAAACGTTCTTCAAAAAAAGACCATCTTTCTATGGAAACAACGACAAAGAAATTAATGAAATTCAAAGTTAAAATTGAGGAACGTGATAAAAATGAGTTCAAGGCTCTAGTTTTCAAATATTGGCCACTATTTTTATCTTCTCAAATGAACGAGTTTGGCATTGAGGAAATAAAACTCCCAGAAGTAAAAAATATTAATGATATAAGTAAAGTTCTTTTTATGATTTATGATCATGTGAAAAATTTGATTTCAGAGTTAGATAAAAAAATCAATCAAAAAGAAGGACAGAAGTTTCTGCAGGATATTGGTTTAAAGAGTTTATATGAAAATTATCAAAATGTTTTAGGAAAAAAAGATGTGTCCTCTGAATATGTAGAAAAATTAAATTCTTTTAAAGAAAAAATGAAATCTAATGAAATCAAAATGAAACCTATTGAAAAAAATGCACAAATTTATAAAATTGTTAGTGCTCTTCAAACAGAATTGACTCAAATTGTAACTTTTGACTCAAATAACAGCCTTGCGTACGAATTTAAAAATTTGTCTAATAGTGATGATAATCCAACTTTTGATCATATTGATAAGATAAAAGAATTATTGCGTAGTTATCATGAATTGATAGATGACACTCCTTTTTTTAGACGTATTGCTGAGGAAAATAGGCAGTCCATGAGATTTTTTGGTGGCTTAGATGCTAAATTCCTGTTTTCAATAGAAAAGAAAATATTAATTGATGAGTTAAGGGATTCAACCAATTCTGCGAAAACAGATAATGATATTGGTAGAGTTACAACTATTCAAAAAATGGGGGTTGCCCTTGAAAAACTAAACGACATTCAACTCTTATTCAACAAAGTTAGCATGGATGAAACTATAATTTACAGAGAAAAAAATAAGGTTTTGTCTTACTATTTAAATAATGAAGAGAAAATAATCGTGAATAAGGCACAGGAAATTTTGGAAGAGTTAAAGAAAAAATCAAATGAAATTGGACTTACGGTATAATTTCTTTGTAAATTTAGTCTATGATATTTTCAAGCCCTTCCATAAATTCAGTGGCTTCTACGATTTTTTTCAAGCACAGTTGAATGCCTACAATAAAACTTTCTCTGCTAAAACTTTCATGATCGATGAGAATGCGTTCAGAGGACGAACCAAAATAGATTTGTTGTTTGGCAAGAAAGGCATCGCTCCGCACAGATTGTATGTTGCTCTCTGGTAAATTTATAAGATGTGCACTGTGTTTTGATGTACCGGAAGGTGAGTCTACTTTTTTTGTATGGTGAAATTCAATGATGCTTTTGAATTCATAAAATTTTGCAAGCTCTT
>JAIXXU010000083.1 GCA_027490595.1 Pseudomonadota bacterium | reverse complement strand
TTTTACAAGTAGTTTTGAGTGCGTGGGTAGAGATGCGAACTTTCACAAAGCGTCCAAGTTTTGGGGAGAAAATTCTTTTGGTTTGAATATTGATGCCAAGAGCTACTTTGGTCCTGTTTTTAGCATGAGAAACACGGTTACCGATCATTCTTGTTTTTCCTGTAACAGCACATTTGCGAGACATAGGATAGCTCCCTTTTTTTCATTGAAAGAGGTATAAATCAGCGTTAGGAAATCAAAATTCCCGTTTGGTCGTAATTGGTAACAGAATTTTCAAACTCGTGCAAGGAACATGTGAACTGAGAAGACGTAATATGTAGGTTTTGAATTCCCTTGCGCCGTATGGTTTTTTCTGTATGATGTGGTGGCTTTTAGGGAAAGGATCCTAGAATGAAAGATATTTTGGCTTGTTTTCTTGCGTTTTTTGTCACATTTGTTGCGGTCGCCCATGACTCCACGCTAGACAAGATCAAGAATACAAAGGTTCTGAAGGTATGCTCAGAGTCTGGCTATCTTCCCTTAGAAATGAAAACAAAAAATGACAAATGGCTGGGCTTCGATGTCGCCATGACCGAGTATTTTGCAAAAAGTTTGGGAGTTAAAATAGTCATGCTTGATACAAAATGGGATGGAATTATTCCTTCTCTTTTGTCTTTCAAGTGTGATGTCATAGCCTCATCTATGGCTATCACACCACAAAGAGCCAGAGTTATATCTTTTAGTGACCCCTACTATGAAAACAAATTTTTGGTTGCCATAAAAAATACACCTCGCAACAGAGAGCGTTTTCGCACTCTTTCTGATTTGAATGCCTCAGATGTGATTATAGCCGTGAAAACGGGTTCTTCCCCCGATCTTTTCCTACAGGATTCTCCTCTATTTTCAAAAACACGTGTTTTTAAGTACGACGCTGATGCAGATACTATAAACGCTGTTCTAAATGATAAAACACAGGCTTTTATTTATGATACACCCTATGTGAAATTAGCTTCTCTTCACTACCCTGGGAGGTTGTATATTTTGCCCCAAGGGTTTAAAGGGGATCAGTTTGCTCTTGCTTTCCGAAAGCAGGACAAAGACCTCATTACTTCTTTCAACGAGTTTCTTGCCAAGTGGAAAAAAGACAAGGGAAAGAACGGTTTTGAAGCCACGCAAAGATACTATTTTGATACTCTTGACTGGAACAGCGAGTTGAACAATTGATATGCTAGAAAAAAAACAATCCATATGGTTTTCTGTCCTTTCTGCTGCGATTATTTTTGTAATTGTAGCAATATTATTTAGAAGCTTTTCTGCTCTTGATTATCAGTGGGATTTTTCTGTCCTAGCTCCTTACATTTGGCTTGATTCCAAGGATGGGGCAGGGCCAGGTTTATTCTTGCAAGGGCTCTGGGTCACTTTAAAAATTAGTTTTGAATCTATTATTTTTGGTAGTGTTCTTGGTGTTGTCATTGGATTACTCTTAGTTGGCAAAGAGAAAGTTTCACGATTTGCAGCTCTCATATACGTAGACATTTTTAGAAATACTCCCGTACTTGTTCAACTATACGTTGCTTACTTTATAGTAGGCACTGCATTTAATCTCTCTGGAATGGTAGCTGGAGTGATGACGATGAGCTTTTTTTGTGCCGCTTACGTGGCAGAAATATTTCGCGGTACCATCGTGCATTTTGAAAAAGGGCAAATTGATGCTGCCCGCGCCTTGGGTTTGAGTCCTTTACAGGTTGCCCGCCATGTTATTGCTCCACAAGCTCTCCGAAATATGTTGCCACCCCTTATTGGTCAGTTTGTTTCTTTAATAAAAGATAGCTCTTTATTGTCTGTAGTGGCAATTCCTGAGTTAACCAAAGAGGCTCAAAATGCTGTGACTGTCACATTTCGTAGTTTTGAAACGTGGTTTTTTATTGCATTGCTTTATTTATTTGTGAATACAGTTGTCAGCCTCTTAGGGCGTTTTCTGGAAAAAAAATTAAGTGCAAGCTTTAAGGTATAAATGAATTATGAAAAAAGAAGTTGTTATTTCCCTTGAAGATGTAAATAAAATTTATCGAAACGTTCAAGGCGACCACCATGTTTTGAAAAATGTATCTTTTCATGTAAACGAGGGTGAAGTTGTAGCTCTTATTGGTCCTTCTGGAAGTGGAAAAAGTACTTGTTTACGTTCTATCAATGCCTTGGAAACAATCACTTCCGGCAACATCAAAGTTTGCGGAATTGACTATCAAAATACAAAATCACCGCTTCACGAAATTCGTCGAAATACAGGAATGATCTTTCAGCGGTTTGAGTTGTTTCCTCACATGACTGTTCTTGAAAACGTTATGTGCGGTCCGAAGTATGTATTAAAAAAATCCAAGCAAGAAAGTCTTGTGATAGCTTGTGATCTTCTTGAAAAAGTGGGTTTAAAAGATCACATGTACAAGTATCCTCGTAGGTTGTCTGGTGGTCAACAGCAGCGCGTAGCCATAGCAAGGGCTCTAGCAATCAACCCTCGGGTATTGCTTTGTGATGAGCCGACAAGTGCTCTCGATCCAGAGTTGATTGATGAGGTTGTCGATATTTTGTTCGAAATCGCAGCTACAGGTATGACCATGCTTGTGGTCACACACGAGATGTATTTTGCTCGCAAATTATCGCATCGTACTATTTTCTTAGAAAACGGTAACATTATTGAACAGGGAAACACCAAAGAGCTGTTTTCTTCTCCTAAGACTGAGCGTCTTCAACACTTTCTCAAAAGAGTTGTCCATTGAATAGAATTGCTGTTATTGGAGCTGGTTTAGCAGGCTGTGAGTGTTCTTGGATATT
>JAIXXU010000038.1 GCA_027490595.1 Pseudomonadota bacterium | reverse complement strand
TTTCTTTCAATTCAATTTCTATATATGATTTTATAATTCCATAAGACTTGCAGGGGAGAAAGAAAAAGAAAATTCGGTGCCACCAAGTGCGTTTTTTATTGAGAAATTTTAATACAGGCTCTAAAAAAGGTTTTTCTTTTTCAAATTCCTTGTAAGGCATGTTTAGTAAATAATCTAGAGTTTTGATTTTACAAAGTTTGTCTAAATGGGAAAAAAATTTCTGAGTCTGCTTATCAATCATTTGATTTGATTTTTTTATATCAGCCTGTAATTTTAATCTAAGTCTTCTGCTAAACCAATATTCTATCGGATTTTTAAAAAAAGATAGTTCGTTTTCCTTTTTCCTAGCTTCTTCAACTTTACACTTAATATCTTCGTATTTTTTTTCTTTGTATTTTTCTATAAATGTTGTGTAAGATTTTTTTAAATCTTCGTATTTTTCAATTACTTCTTGAGTGGTATTTTCTTTTGAGTTTAAAGCAAATTGAGAATACCAGACGTTTGCAATCTGTGATAAATAACTAACATTAAAATGGCGGCTAATATATATAGAGAGCTGTTCCAGTTTATTTGCTATGTCAGAAGCTGATTTAAATTGGTAGAGCTTGTAAAAATTTCTTAGAAAATTTGGGCTACGAACAGTGACATTTGTAGCTATTATCTTATCTAGAAGAGTTGTTAAGATATCATAATTATAATATTTAAAGTCTTCAAGTTGAATAAGTTCATGCAGATTATGTTTTATGGATATTTCTTCAAATAAATTTTTTATAAAATCAATACTCACATCTGTTCTGTTTTGTGGAGTATTGTCTTCATTCTGAAAGGATATGGGGGGTTTAGTTAAGATATGAACTATATTTTCTCTTGAAAATTTATCAATACCCAAGTGAATAATTTTGCTTAAAATTATATGAGATGAATTGTCTAAAAGGTTAGTGTCATAAATCATTGGTAAAATTTTATTGAGAAAAGTGACATCTTCAGAACTTGCTTGCAAGCATTTTTTGATAAATATTGTTTTTTCTGGGCTTTCCATTGTGAAAAATGGGCTAATTAGGTTTACCAATTTTTCAATTGTATCCTCTCTGCAGAAAGGATTTATGCGTTTTTGTCTTTCACTGAATTTTAGTGAACTCATCATGAGTGTTAAATTAAAATGATTTGAGTTCATCACTATTTTATAGAAGGCATTTGCATCATTATGTTTGAATAAATTGTAAAGTAAAAAATTAAGGCATTCACTCGGCATTTTTAAAATGAGGTTATTCTGCAAAAACCAATCAAAAATTGTGCTGCCTAAATTTTCTGAAGGCTTAACAACTTCACAAATAATTCTTTGAATGTATTCTGGATTTTTTAAAAATATTTTAAACAGTATATTTTCTGCTCGGTAAACTAGCAGATGAACTTTTTGAATATCAACGGCTTTTTCAAGTAGTTTATTGAATTCAGAAATTTCATCATTTAGCTGAGAATTTATTTTTATGAATGGCTTGATCGCTGGGGTAGTATTTTCTTCACCGCATATATAGGGGATTAGGGACTCCAAAAAAAAGACAATCTTAGTTCGTTTTGGCGGTGTAGGAGAAATACCTATTATATCGCATTTTTGCCAGGGCTTCTCTTTTTTTATGGATTCTTTTTTGTGGGAAATGATCGGATGTGGAGCGATTTCTGGAATGCTACTACTGGAGGAGGAGCTTTCTCTTAGTCTGAGGGGTTCATTGGTTTTCCCCTCAACGAAAAGAGCAGTTGCTGTAAAACTAGTGCTGTTATCAGGCGAGGGGTGTCTGGTTGTTGAGGTTGAACTGGGAATTGACGCTGTGATTGATGAAGATGGCAACAAAGTGAAGGCCCTCGTTTTATCCAAGGGCTTTTTTCATCATGGAACCTAAATCTGCGGGGCTCATGGCAACATGCAAACCGCATTCTTTCATGGCTTCAATTTTTTCTTCTGCAGTGCCTTTGCCGCCACTGATAATCGCGCCTGCGTGACCCATGCGTTTGCCCTTTGGTGCTGTTTGTCCTGCGATAAAGCCAACAACAGGTTTTTTCATATGGCGTTTGATCCATTGTGCGGCTTCAATTTCAAGATTGCCGCCAATTTCACCAATCATGATGACCGCGTCAGTGTCGTTGTCATGTTCAAACATCTCTAAGACGTCAATGAAGCTTGTGCCATTGATGGGATCGCCACCAATTCCTACGCATGTAGACTGTCCAATTCCTAGAGCAGATGTTTGTCCGACAGCTTCATAAGTAAGTGTTCCTGACTTACTCACAATACCTACACGACCAGGCAAATGAATATGTCCGGGCATGATTCCAATTTTACATTTAGCACCAGGAGTGATGACTCCAGGGCAATTTGGTCCAATCAATCTTGTTTTCCCATTGGTATGAGCGAGTGCTTTTTTTACGCGAAGCATATCAAGTACGGGAATTCCTTCTGTAATAGCAACAATAAGTTCAATTCCAGCATCAATGGCTTCCAAAATAGAATCTGCAGCATAAGGGGGGGGTACAAACACCATAGAGGCGTTAGCTCCCGTTTTTTTCATGGCTTCTTCTACTGTATTAAACACGGGTCTATCGAGAACCGTGCTGCCACCTTTTCCTGGAACGACTCCGCCTACAAGATTTGTGCCATATTCCATGCACTTTTCAGAGTGAAATTTACCAGAACTGCCAGAGATACCTTGGCAAATTAATTTTGTATTTTCGTTAACTAAAATAGCCATATATATGTTCCTTTACTGAACCAATTTCACAATTTTTTGTGCGCCATCTGCCATAGCGGATGCGCTTGCGATATTTAATCCTGATTCATTGAGTATTTTTTTACCAAGTTCGACGTTTGTGCCTTCAAGCCTAACGACAAGAGGAACCTTGAGGCCAAGTTCTTTTGTTGCTGCAACGATACCGTTTGCAATGACGTCGCACTTCATAATGCCACCAAAAATATTAACAAAAATACCTTTAACAGCGGGGTCTTTGAGAATAATTCTAAACGCTTGAGTTACGGTTTCTTGGTTCGCACCACCTCCAACATCCAAGAAGTTTGCTGGTTGACCTCCTGTTTGCTTGATGATGTCCATTGTAGCCATGGCTAATCCTGCGCCATTTACAAGACAACCGATGTTTCCATCTAGAGAAACATAGCTCAAACCAAATTTTGAGGCTTCGAGTTCACGAGGCTCATCTTCTTCGTAGTCACGAAGATTTTGAATTTCAGGGTGTCTGTAGAGTGCATTTGCATCAAAGCTCATTTTGCAATCAAGAATGGCTAAATGACCTTGTTTTGTGAGAATTAACGGATTAATTTCAATCATGTCACAGTCAAATCTTAGGAAAGCTAGATAAAGACTTTTCATGATTTGAAAAAATTGATTGCTAAGTGTATTTCCAAGGCCAAAACCCAGCGCAATGCTGAGTTTTCTCAGTGTAAAATCTTGAAGACCTACTGTGGGGTCAATGTCTACGTTGGTGATTTTTTCAGGATGTTTCTCAGCAACTTCTTCAATGTCCATGCCTCCTTCTGTAGAGACCATGACGCCAATTGTTGCTTTTTCGCGGTTAACCACTAAAGCAAGATAGAACTCTTTTTCAATATCACAGCCTTCGGCGATCAAAAGTTTAGATACTTTTTTACCTTGGGGTCCTGTTTGATTGGTATACAAGGTAGTCCCAATCAATGTTTCAGCAATCGCGCGAGCGTCTTCAGCTGTTTTAGCAAGTTTTACACCACCAGCTTTGCCACGACCGCCAGAGTGAATTTGGGCTTTTACAACAACGACTCGGCCGTCTTTGCCACAAGAAAGACGTCTTGCAGCCCATTCGGCTTCGGTTGCTGTTTGGGCTAAATAGCCCTTGGGGATATTAAGACCATATTGAGCGAGGAGCTCTTTTGCTTGGTACTCATGAATATTCATGAAAAATGCCTCTCCATTGAAAATGAAATCAATCAAGTCACAAAATAAATTAATTAGGACCGACTGGATACTCATATTACATAGATTGTATTTTAACAATGGAGAAGAAATATAGAAAAATAGAAAAAAAATGGTGGGTGCTTAGGGACTCGAACCCCAGACCCTCGCCTTGTAAGGGCGACGCTCTAACCAACTGAGCTAAGCACCCACATAGTGTGGAATTTTTTACTACCTCAGGCTCTTATCTTTGTCAACGATGTCCCTGTGCTTTTGGCGGCATTTGAGTTTTAAACACAATCAGGCATAAACAAAACGTTTGAAAAAGCCTAGCAAACAATTAGCGCTTGTTTCAAATTTGTGAAAATGGCTGTGTGAACTTTATTTTGAGACCTCATGAAACAGGGAGAATGTTTTATGGCCTCTTGGGCGCTTTTAAAAAAACAACTTTTATTGCAGATTTTACTGGCTGGTTTTCTTGGTATTCTGTTGGGTCTCTTATTTCCAACCTTTGCAAATGAACTAGGGTTTCTTTCCAAGGCTTATATTCATCTTATAAAGTTGATTGTGAATCCTGTCCTTTTTATTTCTATTATTCTTGGGATTTGTTCTCATCGTAAAGCTCCTATTGCGAGGCTTGCCACTAAATCAATAGTCTATTTTGAGTTTCTTGCCATTGTTACAATTCTTCTTGCTTTTGCGATCATGGCATTTTTGAAACCAGGGCTCGCGTTTTCTATTCCAGGATTACCTGTTGGCACAGAACTTAATAAATTGCCTCTTTCTGCGCACAGTAGTCTTCAGACGCTTTTTTTAAGCATGATACCATCTAATTTTTTTGGAACATTGTCAGGTGACAATTTAGTTTCTGTACTTTTTTTATCTGTTTTATTTGCTTTTGCCATTCGAAAACTTCCCTCTCACCATGAAAAAATTATTTCCTTTTTTGAAATAATTTCTAATATTTTATTCAAAGTAATTGCTATCATTACAAGGTTGGCTCCCGTAGCTATTTTTGCTTCTTTTGCAACATTGATTGGTTCTATTGGCTTCAAAACAATAGAATTATTGTCTCTTTTTTTATTATCTTTTTCATTTTGCTGTCTTGCTCTTGTTGGATTTTTTTTCTTGATTAGTTTCGTGTACAAAATTCCTCTGTTCAAGCTTATTGTCCATATTAAAGAAGAACTTCTTGTTGCTTTAGGAACATCTTCTTCGGAGTCTGTTTTTCCTCAGATGATGCAGAAGCTTGAAAGTTTTGGTTGTGACAAACAAATTGTGAGTTTTGTCATGCCCGCAAGCTACGCGTTCAATTTGACTGGCTCTGCTCTATATGTTGCTGCAGCCAGTATTTTTTTACAGCAAGTTTTTCATATAAATTTTGAAATAAGTAATTATGCAGAGCTATTTTTTATTATCATCTTAGTTTCTAAAGGCGCTGCTGGTGTGAGCGGAGCAGGATTCATCACGCTTTCAGCCGTTCTTTCTGCTTTACCTGGTCAGGTAATTCCCGTAGAGGCGGGCCTTGCGTTAATTGTGGGAATTGATCCGTTGATGTCGAATTTGCGAACTATTGTTAATTTGATTGGAACAGCTCAAGCAACTGTGCTGCTTGCTAAAAACGAAAAGATGTTTCACAAAAAGTTTAGCTGAGCGTTTTAGATTTTTCTATTTTTTCCAGAATTACAATTTAAAAGAATGAAGTTTTTTAACAGCAGCCAAGTATTCTTTATTTAAATTTGAGACTAGCTCAGAACAAGAGGGGATATTGTGAACTTGTGAGACAATTTGTCCAATTTCAAGTTCTCCTTCATCTATATTGCCTTCAAACATTCCGGACTTTGCTCGTCCCTTGCCTAAAATCTTTTTGAGGTCTGCTGCATTGGCCCCGCCATCCTCGACTTGCGCTATAGTTTGAGAGAATTTATTGTCTAAAAGTCTAACGGGCACATGTTTTTTCATGCGTAAAAATGTGCTGTTATATGTGGCTTCAACCATTTTAGATTTAAAATTTTCATGAGCCGTACTTTCTGTTGTTGCGGCAAAAACCGTGCCCATTTGAACAGCGTCAGCTCCTAAAATAAGTGCTGCTAAAATAGATTCCCCTGAGCCAAATCCTCCAGCGGCCACAATCGGAATCGATAATTTCCCATGAAGTTGTTGAAGGAGTACCAGCGTTGTGAGTTCGTCTCTCCCGTTGTGCCCTCCTGCTTCGAATCCTTCTACAACGACGGCGTCAACACCGGCTTGCTCACTTTTCAATGCAAAAAGAGGATTGCTCACAACATGAACGACAATGCAGCCTTCTTTTTTTAGAAAGGGTGTCCAACTTTTAGGAGAGCCTGCGCTTGTAAAGAAAATTCGTACGCCTTCATCAAGGGCTACTTGGATTTGTTCCTTTGCTTTTTCATAAAGTAGAGGTATGTTTACACCAAATTTTTTTTGAGTAAGAGATTTTGTTTTTTTAAT
>JAIXXU010000124.1 GCA_027490595.1 Pseudomonadota bacterium | reverse complement strand
TGGGTTGTTCAACTGCAGATGTGCAAAGAACATATCAAGCAAACATTGAAAATGGTTTATGAGCTTGCCGCTGGAGGGACAGCAGTTGGAACTGGCTTAAATTGTCACAAAGATTATGCTGTTGGTATTGCTAAAATGCTTGCCCAGTTCACGAATATGCCATTTGTTACTGCGCACAATAAGTTCCAAGCACTTGCTGGTCAGGAGGCGTTGGTTTCCCTTTCTGGTGCTTTAAATACAACGGCCACATCATTTATGAAGATTGCCAATGATGTGCGCTGGCTTGCCAGTGGGCCGCGATGTGGTCTTGGTGAAATTAGTATTCCTGAAAATGAACCAGGAAGTTCTATTATGCCGGGAAAAGTAAATCCAACACAAAGTGAAGCTGCTACGATGGCGTGCTGCCAAATTATGGGAAATCATGTCGCTGTTACTCTTGCAAGTAGTCAAGGTAATTTTGAGTTAAACGTATTTAAACCTGTAATTATTCATAATGTTCTTCATTCCATAAGGCTTCTTGCCGATTGTTTTATAAGTTTTGAAGAACACTGCGCGCGTGGAATTACTGCAAATAAAAAACGCATTAACGAACTTATGCAACAATCGCTTATGCTTGTTACTGCTTTAAATACTTTCATTGGCTATGATAAAGCCGCAGCTATTGCTAAGAAAGCCCATAAAGAAGGACTGACTTTGAAAGAAAGTGCCTTGCAACTTGGTTTTCTTACAGAGCAAGAGTTTGATGCTTGGGTTGACCCTTCTAAAATGCTTCAACCCCATGGAAAATAAAAAAGGAGATTTTCTTGTCAACATCACTTGAACAACTTGTAGAATTATTAAATTCCGAACAAAATTCGAATTATGGTTCTTTAGATGAACTCAAAAAAATACTTGAGTCAGAAGAAGATCTTCTAAGTAAATGTTTAGTATTTACCTTTGATTTTTTTTCACAAAACCGTGCCGATGAGTTAAAGTCTCGTTTTGTTGGTAAAAAATCTCCTTTGCAGGATCTTCTAAAGTCATTAAAAAATATTCCAGCTGAAGAGCGAAAAGGAGCGGGTCAACTTGTCAATCAAACAAAGCAAGCTATGGAAAACGCTGTTACTAAGTTCTTAAAAACTTATGAAGAGCACTTAGAGCAAACAAAAATAGCGTCCGAAAACGAAGATATTACATTGCCAACCTGCTTTGCCAAATTGGGCTCAAGACATCCCATTTCTGTGGTGATGCGTGACTTGCTAGTTCCCTTCCAGCGCATGGGCTTTGCTGTTGTAGACGGACCTGAGATAGATACCGAGTTTTTCAATTTTGATGCACTCAATGTTGTCAAAGAACATCCAGCACGTGAAATGCAAGATACTTTTTTTCTGGCAAGTGAGTGGGTACTGAGAACACATACCAGCAATGTTCAAAGCCATGCCATGAAGGAGCGAGGAATTCCTCTTAAAATTGTTTGTCCTGGCTGCGTTTATCGCAATGAATTCGATATGACTCATGTGCCCTCTTTTCGCCAGATTGAGTGCCTTGTTGTTGATAAGGGAATTCACATGGGACACTTGCGCCATGTAATCAACGAGCTTTTAAGTGCTGCTTTTGGAAGACCCGTAAAAATCCGCTTGCGCTCCAGTTTTTTTCCTTTCACAGAACCCAGCGCTGAAGTTGATGTGGAGTGTCAACAATGTTTTGGCAAAGGGTGTCGAAGTTGTAAGCATACGGGTTGGTCAGAAATTGGTGGTTGTGGGGTAGTAAATCGAAAAGTTTTAGAAAATTGTGGTGTTGACCCTGCCATTTATAGCGGTATTGCCTTTGGCTTTGGTGTAGATAGAATTGCAAAAGATCGTTTTGCAGTGGCTGATTTACGCTCTCTTTTTGATGGTAATGTTGAATATCTTTCTTCTTTTTCCCTGACTTAATAATGAAAAAGGTTTTTCTATGATTGTAAGCCTTAAATTGCTTGAAATGTTTTTGTCTTTGCCAAAATTAAACCAGGACACTGTTGTCAATGGCAAACAAAAAGTAAAAAAAATATATGATGCAGAACGCATTTCATTCTTGCTCACGAGGCAAGGTTTTGAAGTGGAAAAAGTAAGCTTTATTGGTTCTGGACTAGAAAATGTTGTGGTTGGGAAAATCATTGAAACCAATCCCCATCCTAATGCCCAAAAACTTCAAGTTTGTGCTGTTGATGTTGGACAGAGAGAAAATTTACAAATTGTTTGTGGTGCTGCAAATGCACGACAGGGTCTTTACGTTGCCGTAGCCCTTCCCGGGGTTAAGCTTCCCAGTGGATTAGAAATTTTACCCACAGAAATTCGTGGAGTAAAAAGTTTTGGCATGCTTTGTGCGCGGGAAGAAATTGGTTTGCCTTCAGATAAAGCTATCGATGGAACAGGAATTTGGGAGCTTTCTTCGGACCTTATTTGGGAAGATCAAGAAAAAAACTTGGCCCAAAAAGTGGGTCATTCCCTTTTTGAAGTGCTCTCTTTAGAAGATGTTACGTTAGAGTTGAGCGTAACACCCAATAGGCCAGATATGCTTTGCCATGCAGGCGTAGCAAGAGAATTGGCTGTAGGGTTTGAACATGAGAATATTTCCTTTACAAAGCAAGAACCCGTTTTTTTTAAAACCACGAGAGTTACGGCTGATCATATTAAGAAGGATGTCCTTGTTCATCGTGAGGCTAAGTTTGGCGATAATGCCATCAAGTCTCAGAATTTGGCAGAGTTCCCTGTTTTTTTTGCGTGTATCCCGGATATAAGCGTGGGTCCTTCTCCATCATGGCTAAGAATAATTCTTGAGAATTTAGGGTTAAAATCTGTAAACACTCTTGCTGATGCCACCCAACTTCTTGCTGTGACTTTCGGGCAGCCAAGCCATGCATTTGATGCAGATAAAATTGATATTCATTCTAAAAATAAGTGCCTTACTATTAGAAAAGCACAAGCGTCAGAAAAATTCCTAGGCCTCGATCAAAAAGAAAGCCTTCTTTCGTCTGAAGATTTTGTGGTTGTTGATGGAAACGATTGCCACGCACTTCTCGGTGTCATGGGTGGCGAGCATTCTAAGGTGACTTTTGAAACAAAAAATATTGTTGTGGAATTTGCTAGTCCACCCCCTGTTTCCATTCGACGCACTTCCCGTCGTCATGGCAAACAAACAGATGCTGCATTTTTATTCGAAAAAGGAATTGATACAGCACAAAGATATGCTGCATGTGCAAAACTTTTTGCTTTGCTAGAATTTCTCAATGGGAAAGAGTTGCCAGCAATGACCGTGTTTTCTTCCCAACAAGACGGGGGGAAAGCGTTGATTGCTCCTGAATTTGTTCCCCGTAGTGTTGAGTTTTCCATAGACATGCAAAAAGAAATTTTAGGTTCAGAAATTATATCATTTGAGAACCAGCAACGTATTTTGAGGTCCTTGGGGTTAAGCATTAAAAATAAATCAGAACATGTATTGGAGATCACCATTCCTTCATGGCGTGATCAAGATATTATTGGGCCTGCGGATCTTGTGGAAGAATGCATTCGCGTGGTTGGAATTGATCAAGTTCCTTCTCAACCGATTATTGCGCCTGTCGTGTCTTCTCGGGATGATTCCCATTTTTCATTTTTAGAAAAGTTGAGCTCTATTCTCGCTAGCCTTGGTTACGCCGAAGTGATTGGGCTACATTTCATGCGAGCAGATGACACCGACAAGCTTTGTCTTGCGTCTATGAATCAGTTGGGAGAGCCTGTCGTCTTGTTAAATCCCATTATTGGTGATGAGCCTTTCTTACACACAACACTTTTACCCGATTTGCTGAGAAAAGTTGAAAAAAATTTGAATCATGGAGTGAAGTCTGGACAACTTTTTCACAACTGTAGAACGTTCCAAAACATGACGCGCACTGGGGAAAGAGTTCTTCCTCTTGATAGCCTGGAAGAGAGTGTGCGAAAAAGACTCCTCGCTGACTTTATTCCTGCTCTTTTTGAATATTCTCCTGAGCACTCTTTTGACTACTCTTTTGGCAAGGATAAAACCTTGCGGCCTTCGGAAACGCCGCGACTTGCTGGCGTTTGTTTTGGCCATAAAACTCAAAAAAATTGGCAAAATACAAAAGCTGTTTGTTGGTCATTGTTTGACGTTATGGCTCATGTGGAAGAAACAGCCAGGTTACTTGGCATCACCTTAGAAAAAGAGAAAATGCAAACTTTTGAGTGCCACCCTTTTGCAGATGCTCTCCACCCTGGACGTCGGGTAAAATTCTCAGCGTTGCTTGGGAATCAAACCAAGGTTCCGGTTGGTTTTTGCGGTCAATTGCATCCTAGAGTGGCCAAAAACTATGGCATAGAAACTGACTGTTATGTTTTCGAATTGAATGCTGCCATTTTGCTAAAAGCATTCCATGACCGTCTTTTTGTGGTTAAAAAACAAGGGTCAACTTCACGTTTTCCAGTTGTGGAAAGAGATTTTGCATTCTTGCTTCCCCTGACATTGACCGCTTCGAGTTTAAGACAAGCTGTATCAGATAGTTTGCAAGAAACTTTTGTAGAAAATGGTGTTATTTCTATTAAAGCAATTGAAATTTTTGATATTTTTAAAGGCGCTGGCGTGCCTCAAGGTTTTCAATCGGTAGCGTTTCAACTAAGTATGGAACCTTTACAAAAAACACTGACTGATGATGTTATTACTCAGATTTTTGGAAATGTGATCAAAGCGGTTGAAAAAATTGGTGGACAGCTCAGAGGCGGCTAAGCATTTTGTTGAACAGAGGCAAAAAACTGGGAGCAGGTCTCTAAAAATGCGGGTGTGTTATCCCAGGGAGCTCTGTGACCTGCTTGAGTCAGAATTTTATGGCAAATATTGTGGTTTAAATTTGAGACTTCGTCGCCTAATTGGGTGAATTTTGTATCGTATTGCCCAGTAATCCATAGAACTGGGATTTTTATTTTCTTGATTTTTGGTCTTAAATTTTCTTGTTTCCCTAAAGAAAAATTCATTAATATTTCTGATAGAGAATTTTTATCTAGAGCGCTTTCATTTTTTATCAAACACTGTGATTTTTTAAATACGTCTTGTTTATTCCATAATTGAAGAGCTTGTGAAAT
>JAIXXU010000246.1 GCA_027490595.1 Pseudomonadota bacterium | reverse complement strand
CAAGAAATTCAGTAATTGTACATTTTAAGGACACTAAAGGGTAGGCTAATGAAAAAAAAACAGAAGCCACCAATTAGGAGTGGCGAGAACCGCGGTGGTTGCCGTGGAAAGAGCGAGAGCCGCCTCCGCCATTGCTTTCTTGTGGTTTAGCTTCGCTAACATTCAATGGGCGTCCGTGAAAATCGAAGCCATTTAACTGGGAAATTGCTTGCATGCAATGTCCTTCATCTATCATTTCAACAAAACCAAATCCTTTAGAGCGCCCAGTTTCGCGATCAACGATGATACGTGCAGAAAGCACTTCTCCGTATTGCGAAAAAAGACCTTCGAGGTCTTCTTGAGTGGTGTTATAAGGTAGGTTTCCAACGTAAATCTTCTTTGACATAGCAAAGTCCTAGTCTAGGGGTCGTCCAAAGGTAAAAAACAAATATTCCCTTCTCAACAACGGTTCAACAAACTGTATAACTCAATTTTTATCTATTGTCACGCTTATAAACCCCCTAATGTTCATTTTTTTTAAAAATAATCAAAAATTTTTCCTGTTGTTTTGACCATATGTTGCAAAGCTTGCCTTACTGCTTACTTCGTGTTTCAAGGTGAGGGGACTAAAAACATACAAAGGGTTTTGGTATGATACAAAAAGCATGGTTTCGAGAGGTTCTTGGTGGGTTTACAACATTTCTGACGATGTCTTACATTGTGGTTGTGAATCCACAAATTGTGAGTTCACCAGGCACTGGCATTTCGGCTGCGGCGGCCTTAAATGCAACAGTTCTTTTAAGCTTGGTAATGACTTTGATTGCAGGTTTGTTTATTCGTCTTCCTTATGCAGTTGCGCCTGGCATGGGTCTAAATTCCTTTATTGTTTTTTCACTTATTATTGGCAAACATATTCCTTGGCAAACAGCTATGGGAATTACCCTGATCTCTGGTATTTTATTTTTTCTATCGTCATTAACGCCAGTGCGCAGAATTATTATTGAGGCTTTGCCTGACAATTTTAAGCATGCCACAATCAGTGGTATTGGGTTTATGCTTGCCTATGTTGGTCTTCGGAATATTGGGCTATTAAAATCTCACCCAGTTACTTTTGTTTCCCTGGGTGACCTAGATATAAAAGTTATTCTTGGATTGGTTGGTTTTTCGGTCATTTTTTACCTGTTTCACAAGAAAAAGTCCTATGCGTTTTTATCAGGCATGCTGATTGTAACGCTTTTAGCTTTTTTTATGCACCAAATTGAACTTCCAAAGAACTGGTTTTCATCCCCTGATTTTTCTACTTTTTTTCAGTTAGATATAAAATCAGCCCTAAAGCTTAGCTACTGTTCTGTAATTATTACCTTACTTCTAACTAGTATTTTTGATTCAACAGCTACTTTGATGGCTGTGTCTCAACGGGGAAATTTTTTAGAAACCAATGGACAGCCAAAGCGCATGAAGCAATCCTTCATTGTCGATTCCCTTGGTTCGTTGGTAGCTAGTTTATTTGGGACAACAGCGGGCGTCATTTATCTTGAATCAGCTGCTGGTGTGGAAGCAGGGGCTCGTACAGGTTTAGCATCAATTGTAACAGCTTTGTGTTTTGTTCCTTGTCTGTTTATTGCTCCGGTTGTGGCTCTTATTCCTGGCTATGCCATTGCACCCATTCTTGTCTTCGTTGGTATTTTAATGATGGGTTCTCTGGCAAATATGACCGCCCTAAATTTAGAAGAGGGCATTCCCATTTTCTTTACCATTGTTCTGATGCCACTTTGCTCATCGGTTACTATTGGTGTTTTAGCGGGAATTCTAAGCACTATTTTAATAAAAATATTAGTTGGTAAATATAAACAAGTTCCTGTGGCTTTATATATTATTGGCTTTGTGTGTTTGGTGGCTTTGTTATTTGAACGCTTTGGGTAAGGCAAACTCAGTTTTAGATGAACCGCGATGATATGAAGCTTGTCTTGCGTTAAACAATTCAAGCAAAGATTCCAATGAATTTCAATGATTAAATCAATTTATCTAGAAGACTTTTTCGATAAAAAATCAGGATTACAATTTACAAAGAATCAAAAAAAAATTTGCGTTATAGCATTCTTTGAATTCCTTAGATTTTTACAAACACCCAAATGCTGTTTTTGTTCTTAAGTTCATTGAAGTTTTTTTATGAGTTCCAAAAGATTTAAGAATAAATTGTTTCTTGGCGATAAAAAATCATCTACTGAGGTTTTTCTAGTTTAGTGGGAAAGGGATAAAAATGAACACGGTTTTAAAAGTTATAAAAATTTGTACTGTTTTTTTATGTCTAATGGCAACTAAGTTTGCTTTTTCTGCTAATTTTAAGTGTACTTTATCAATTTTTGATGGGTGTGATTTTGACAAAATCGAGATTATTGATGATTATCGGTCACCATATTTTCCTTTTTCTCGAGAAGATGGAATGACTATTCTCTCAATTGAAAGACAAAAAGACGGTACTCTTGAGATTGATGAAAAAAAGAGGGACATTATAACTGATACTAATTTGTCTCAATGCAAAGATAACTCATTTTCACTGAGCTTCACTTACAACACGTCTTATAATCCTGAGGGTACGACGCAATCCTTTCTATCTCACATATATAGACAGGATAATTTTGAGGATATAGATTCCGAAAATTGTATTCCACTGAGTCAGAAATAGAAATCCACGTCACTTAAATACGACAATTTACTGAGCTGTCAGTGTTTTTATCTTGTTTATTTTTTCTCTGGTATCAAGTCCTTGCGTTTCCAAGCCTGGTTTATCTAACAAAGCAAACATATTTGTTTTATAATTTTCTACTCCAGGCTGATCAAAAGGATTGATGTTTCTTTCATAGTTTCCAATGGCGCAGGCTAACATATTAGAAAATATCCAGTAGCCAAGAGTGAACTCGTTCATGGCATCAAGCTCCCAAACAAGTGTGGGCACTCCTCCTGTTGAGTGGGCCAAATATGTACCTTGTTGTGCTTTTTGCTGAACGTAAGATAAAGATTTTCCTGATAAAAAATCAAAGCCATCCCTTAAATTCTTGTTCGGCAATTCTATATTTTTGTACTTTGCACTGAGAGAAGTTTCATTTTTAACTTGAATGTGAGTAGCAAACAAATGTCTTTCTCCTTCTTGAAAATACTGGCCTAAGGAATGTAAATCTGTAGAGAAGTTAGCGCTGGCGGGGAAAATACCCGTATGATTTTTGCCATCACTTTCCCCAAAAAGTTGTTTCCACCATTCAGCAATCCCTTTTGCTTTAGGAGACCATAAGCACAAAGCTTCTATTTTAAAGTTATTTTTATAAAGGAAATTTCTGATGGCAGCGTAGCAAAGAGTAAGGTCAGTTTGGACATTTAGATCAAGTGCTGAATAATTGTGTTTGGCTTCAATGGCTCCAAGAACAAATGATTTTACGTCAATACCAGCAAGTGCCAGAGGAAATAATCCAACGCTTGAAAAAACACTATAGCGGCCACCAATTCCTTGAGGAACAGGCAGAAGAGAATAGCCTTCCTTTGCGGCTATGGATTTTAACGTTCCTTGAGCAGGATCAGTGATGGCAACAATTCTTTTT
>JAIXXU010000221.1 GCA_027490595.1 Pseudomonadota bacterium | reverse complement strand
ATCTGAAGTAGATAGGAACCGAACTGTCTCACGACGTTCTAAACCCAGCTCACGTACCGCTTTAATCGGCGAACAGCCGAACCCTTGGAACCGCTTTCAGCTCCAGGATGCGATGAGCCGACATCGAGGTGCCGGACCTCCCCATCGATAGGGACTCTAAAGGGAGACAAGCCTGTTATCCCTTGCGTACTTTTGATCCGATGAAAAGCTATAATATTCGATTTTAAAGCTTGGTCACTATAGCCGGCTTTTACCCTAGATCAACATGTTCGTTTCTCTATCAAGTAAGTTTTTTACTATTACGCTCTTACATCAAGTTAACTTGAGTTGAACCTTACTTTTGCGCACCCTCGTTGCTCTCTAGAAGGCGACCGCCCCAGTCAAACTGTCCAACTCACACCCCACCTCCGTTTTTTTAAACGTGGGTCGTTTTTTCAAACGTTTACTAAACTTTAAAAAGAGTGGTCTTTCACCTTGCTAGAAACTTCCACCTATCCTACACAATTCTAATTTAGTACCGTATGACGCTTCCAGTAAAAGTGCAAAGGGTCTTTCCGTCCAGCTTCAGAGAATCCCGCATCTTCACGGGAAATTCAATTTCACTAAAGCGATACTGGAGACAGTGAAGAAGTCGTTATATCATTCAACAGGACCGAATTTACCCGCCATCGCATTTCGCTACCTTAGGACCGTCAGAGTTACAGCCGCCGTTTACCTGGGAATCCTTTCACAGCTTTCACTATGTTTATTAACCTAAAGGCACCGGGCAGGCCTCAGACTTCGTACTTCACAAAAAGTTTAGCGAAGTCCTGTGTTTTTATTAAACAGTCGCTCCTCCCGCTTCCTTGACACTTTACTCAACAATGGGATTAACCATTGTCGCCGTGGAGTCCACCTTCTTCCTAAGGTACGGAGTTAATTTGCCGAGTTCCTTCAGTATCGTTGTTTCATCGTCGTGGCATGCACTGCGAGTCCACCTGTGTTGGTTTAAGGTACGGTAATATTGCATCTTTTTCTAGCATATAAATTTAAATTTTAAAGACTTTTTGAACTAATAAATAAAAAATAAAAAAAATTGATACTTATACAAAAACCCTTTGTTGACAAAATTTCTCCGCGTAACTAAGGGGCCGTGGTAACCTCAAGTAGTTGAACCAGAGCTTGAGAAACCTTGGACTTTAAACGACAGATTTTATCTGTTTATACGTTACTCATATCAGCATTGTCAAATCTGATAAATAGGTTTCCACACGCCTCTTTTGTCGTTTTTATAACAAAACAGTTTTTGCTCAGAACGTTTCCACTACTAATTAAAAATACAAAATGTTATTTTAATTTTGGAGCGTCGGCGTGTTAAAGTAGTTTCACAAAATTAGCGATTTTCAACGTTTAATCCCATGAGCTTTAACGCTTTCCTGAGAGCATGGCTGCTTCCAAGCCTAGCCTTGGGGTATGAGAAAAATTGAATATTCTTGCACACTTATTAACAACTTGGAAACCTTAGCTGCCAATTAGGGCTGTTTCCCTTGCGGCTAATGATCTTATCACCCTTAGCCTGACAAATCTCATTAAAAATATTTCGTTTTGGAGTTTCCGTAAGGTCAGAGACAGCGTTCACCATCCGTTTTTTACAGAGTGCTCGACCGAAATAAGTTCTTTTTTCTTTAAGAAAAAAGATTCGTCTACTAACATAGATCTCGTGGAAAACCAGCCAGCACCAGATTTGATTAGCCTTTCACCCCTAATCGAAAATCACTGGAGAGCTTTACAACGCTCACCCATTAGGTCCTTAAACACCCCCGTGTTGCGACCGGTTTTCGATTAGATCATCTGGTTTCGGGTGAAAAAAAAGTTATTTTACTTTTTTTTACTTGCTGATCCATGATACAAAAGGTACAAAATATCGACAAGATTTTTGTTTGAAAAAGTTTATATTTTAATAGTCTTTTCAACTCATTAGGTTGCTTCTGTTTCAGTTTTCCCTCGCGGTACTTGTGCACTATCGACTAATATGCTAAGGTTAAGTAGTAATCGATTTACTATTTTCGCTTGAAAAAATCAAGGTACTTTGATCTTATGAAATGAAAATAATATCAACATATTTAGGCAATAGGAACCGCCTTTACAACAGGCGTTAACACTATATTCATTATGTTAATATAGCAATTTTCGCTCGCCACTACTAATAACTTTCTACTGAATAATTCCTCTACAGCTTAAGATGTTTCAAATAGCTATACATATTTTAAATAAAATTTCTCTTAAAAAAGTGTAACATCAAAACAATAGTTACGTTACAATTACGGTTTGCCGTTTTCAAGCGTACTATCAAACTAGCCATATCAACTTATTTTATTCTTTTTTTAGATTTATAAAAAATCAAAAGTAGATGAATTAACATTAAATAAAATGAACACTAAAAGAAAAAATTTAATTTATATTTATTTTATTCTTTTTTTATAAGTATAAAAAATCCAGAGTAGATGTGTAATATAATTGAACAAAATAGTCACTTAGATATTTTCTTAAACTCAACATAAAATAATTGGACTTTATATATTAAATAAAACATTTTAATCAAAATTACATTTAGAGTCATTTAAAAACAACTCTAACAAAAATAAATTAAAAAACCAACTACACTACTGCCTAAGCAAGCTACATGAAAAGGTAAATAACCAGTTTGAACACGCAGAACAGCTGTTGCGGCTCCCCAAACAATTGTGGGTAATAAATTTAAGCTGAACATTTCTAAATAACCTTTATCAACAAATCGAAAAGAATTTTTTGCGAAAGAATGAAGAAATGGACGAACAATAAATGTATTATAAATAGTATCGAAATACCACTTATTTGAGAAAAAATAGAAAATCACCTTTAAAAAGTTGTGATTACAATTCCAGTAATGAGCGGCGGTGCGAGAAGAAAGGAAAATAACTAAAGGCAACGCTAAACATAGTAATAACAAAGGCATGATTTTTGACAAAAATGACATGAATTCGCCGTCAAGTTGAGCTCCAGTTGTTCAAGGACTTTGTATAAGAATGCCATTTCAGACAGGTGAACCCCATCCAATAAATAAGTCTTTAGCAAAATAACCCAGAAAAATACTTCCAAAGGCCAATACTACTAAGGCAAAAGCCATTGCATAACTTATCTCATGCATACGATTCAACACAATTCGTGAACTATTGTTTGGTGCAACAAAAGTGCTGTACGCTAAACGTCAAGAATAGATTGCTGTTAAAAAGGCTGTTAATAGACCAATCCAGCGCAAGTAAGACCCTAGTATAGATCCTGCCCCACCTGCGACTTCCAAAATAATGTCTTTAGAGTAAAAACCTGTTAAAAATGGTAAACCCATTAAAGCTAACGAACCGATTGTAAACATAATAAACGATAAAGGCAATAAGCGAGCTAAGCCTCCATACTTACGTATATCTTGAATACTTGAATTAGCATGAATGATTCCACCAGCACTTAAAAAAAGCAGAGCTTTAAAAAAAGCATGGTTCACAAGGTGAAAAAAACCTAATTGATAATGTGATAGGCCACAAGTAAAAACCATATAACCCAATTGAGAGCAAGTTGAGTATGCAATAACTTTTTTTAGATCATTTTGAGCCAAACCTGAACTCGCCGCAAAAAAAGCTGTTGCCGCACCGATAAAAGAGACAAAAATCAGAACGCTAGGTGTTTGTTCAAACAACAAAGAAAAACGAACAAAAAGAAAAACGCCTGCCGTTACTAAAGTTGCAGCGTGAATTAAAGCAGAGACGGGGGTTGGACCCTCCATCGCATCTGGTAACCATGTGTGCAACAAAAATTGGGCTGATTTACCCATAGCACCAAAAAACATAAATAATGTAGTAAAAGACAACGCGTGGAAAGAATAACCAAAAATAACAAAATAATGGTTTCAAAAAAATACCGAGGTTCCTAAAATGATACTGACGTCGAAGCTCTGCGCTAGAGTAAAAGCGCTTACTAAAGCTAAAATTAAAAGCATATCAGAAACACGATTCACAAAAATAGCCTTTAATGCGGCTTTGCCGGCTTGGACTCGAGTAAATCAAAAACCGATTAACAAATAAGAACACAGCCCAATACCTTCTCAAGCTAAGAATAATAATAATAAGTTACCAGCAGAAACAAGAATTAACATAAAAAACGTAAAAAGTGATAAATAAGTGAAAAACCGAGGTAAAGACGAGTCATGTTCCATATACGAAGTAGAATAAACATGAACAACAGCAGAAACCGTACTGACTACAACTAACATCGCTGCTGAGGGCACATCAATTATAAGAATTCACTCTAAAAAGGCTAAACTTTTTGTTCATGTTCCAAGTGATAACTCCAGTGTATAGTTGAAAAAAAAAGTTAGTAATCCTAATCAAAAAGCAACTATTGCATTTGTTATTAATACAACGATCACTAGTTGTATTAAAGTATGACGCGAAAAAAAGCGGCCTAAGCTTCATGTTAGAATACCTGTAAACAAAAAAGCAAAAAATGGCAATATCAAGACTGCTTGGTAAAACTGAACTTCCGAAATAAAAGTCGTAAAAGTAAAGAACAAAGTTGTGAATACTACCAAAAAATTATTTTCGAGCGTAAACATTGAGAATCTCTAAATCGCTAAAAGTGTAATTAACGATCAATTTCACCAAATACAATATCTTGGGTACCAATAACAGTTACAAGATCGGCTAAATAATGTTGAACAACCATTACTGGCAAACCTTGTAGATGAGCCAAACCCGTTGAACGTATTTTACTACGATAAGGGCGGGAAGTTCCATCGGCTATTAAATAAACTCCAAACTCTCCTTTAGGTGTTTCGATGCTGGTATAAGCTTCATTTTTAGGCACTACAAAACCAGACGAAAAAAGTTTAAAATGATGAATAACCGCTTGCATAGAATCTTTAAGTTGAGCACGACTGACTGGGCTTGTTTTAAAATCATCAGCTTTAACAAGACCTTCAGGTAGAATATTCAAGATTTGAATAATTATTGCAAGACTTTGACGCATTTCTTCAACTCGAAGAAGATAACGGTCAAAACAATCACCATCCTTACCCAAAGGAACTTTGAAACTAACTCGAGGGTACGCTTCATAAGGTTGATCTCGTCGCAAATCTCAGTTTAAGCCGGCGCTACGCAGAAGAACGCCACTAAAAGCCCAGCTAAAAGCTTCTAAAGCAGAGATGACGCCGATATGTTTAAGACGAGTTCGCCAAATACGATTAGCTGTTAGCAATTCTTCAAGCTCGTCTAAACGAGAACTGAACTGAACTGCAAAAAGATAAATATCTGTTAGCAGCTGACTAGGAATATCAAGTGCTACACCTCCTGCTCGAAAATAAGCAGCATGCATGCGAGCACCTGATACGCGTTCATAAAATTCTAGCAACTTTTCACGCTCTTCGAATAGTCATAAAAGGGGAGTTAAAGCACCCACATCTAAAGCATGACAAGAAATAGCTAAAAGATGGTTTAAAATACGAGTAATTTCTGCGTATAGAACACGAATACATTGAGCACGAAAAGGAACAGACAGTCCTAAAAGTTTTTCAATACTTAACACGTAAGCGTGCTCTTGAGCTAGCATAGAAACATAGTCAAGGCGATCAAAATAAGGTAAACCTTGTGTGTATGTTTTGTATTCTAATAGTTTTTCAGTACCGCGATGTAGTAAACCAACGTGTGCGTCTGTTTTATGAATACGTTCTCCTAAAAGCGTTAAAATCAAACGTAAAACACCATGAGCGGAAGGATGCTGAGGCCCAAAGTTTAAATAAAATGGTCGTGCTTGTTTATCGGCTTCAGCGCGCCAATGATACATTAGTACTTAACGGTCAATACAAGGAAACTTATTTAGAGTACTTAAATAAATGTTGTAAACCTTTACGTTGTAATAAGCTAGTAACAGGCGCTTGTTGAAGATTTTAAAAACATTAAAGAATTTATAAAATACTGAAACAGTTGCAAAACCGTAACCACAAATGTATAACAAACCTAACCAACTAATAAGGTGAGAAAACGTAACTTTATCAACTTGAGGCATTTTTTAATGTAAAAGTAATATTTTGTGTTAAAGGAGTCGCAGTGCCTAGAATCGAACAAGGTCTATTGGGGCATGAGCCCAACGTGCAAATCCATTACACTTCACTGCGTCGATAAAAAAAGAAAAAGCTTGTTTACGGCTTCTAACAGAACTTTAGGTAAATTTAGTTACTTAATACAGACGTTAAATTATAAAAATAATGTAGCAAAGCAAAGAATTTAGTTAAACTATGTTTTTTAAATTAAAACAGTTTTCCAACTACACGTTCCCGTACAGTTACCTTGTTACGACTTCGTGCCAGTTAAGAGCCCACCGATACAAACTGT
>JAIXXU010000112.1 GCA_027490595.1 Pseudomonadota bacterium | reverse complement strand
TATATCGCTGCTGGAGCTTGCTTCGCTTCAGCCAAAACTGCCTACGAAAAGCATAAAGTAGTCACCCACATCAAATCTCTTTTAACGGTTAAGACTGATGATACCGGTCAAACTTCTGTTTATCCTAAGGAAATTGAAGGGTATTTGAAGACACTTTTAGGGGACGTTGAGTTTATCAGAAATGTTTCAGGTATCATGTCCTGTACTGGTTCTGCTCTCATAGGTATTGGCACGTTTACATCTATCACTGTCAGCATGGTCGGCCTTGCTATAGGTTTGGTAGATGCGTTTGCTCACACGGTAAAATCCAGCAAACTTTATTTTCGCTACCAAAAACAAATAAACGCCTTGAAACTAGAAATTGAGAAAACCCGGACTAAAATTAATGACTTGGTATTGATAAGTCATGTGACTTCTTTGAATCTTGAGCAGCAAGAAAACTTAAATAACTTACAAAAAGAACTTTTTTGCTATGAGGCTTCTCTTTTGGTCTTAAAAAAAGAAAAATCTTTGGCGTTAAAACGGGCGTTTGGTGCTTTTCTCACATTTCTTTCTATTGGTGTTCTCTTTGTTTTGATGCTTGCTATGCAAGGAATTATTGCCATGAGTCCAACCACTCTCTTGGCAATGACCATTGGATCAATTGCGGTTCTTATTTTTGGAATTTATTTTTCCATTGCATTTAGTCCCTACCAAGACACACAAATTCGTCCGAAAGAAGAAAAAAATATTTTTTTAAAATTTAACACTCCCAAAAATAAAGATAGTTCTCCATGTCTAAAAATAGATAAAAATGAAGTTACTGTGATTGTAAATGGGGAAAACATTAAGACTCAGTTAAATGTTCATACTGCAAATGAGGAAAAAATTCTGGACCAGTTGAGTGCAGATACTTTATCTAAGATTACAAAAGCGCTGCAAAATGAAATATCAAGAGCTCAAACATTTTATGATATGTCTAAAGCTTACAGAGCCAAACTCAACGAACAATCTTGTTTTCGCCGATTTTATCAAAAAACAATTTCGTGGCTGCCTATCATTCCTACTGTGGCTTCATTTAATCTCGTTCCTACAGCATCTTTGTACAAATGGACAAAGGTTCAAGCAGCCAAAAGCTATTCTTGCTATGACATGAATTTTCGTATTCATTCTATGGCTAAAATGGACAAAGCTTTGGAAGAACTTAGAAATGGAGCTCCAAGCTACTCTAACGAGGAATCAATACCTATTACAAACGAAACTCATGAGTCTGGTCCAGAGAAGAAGTTGCGGCCTGATGATGAGTTTATAGATAAATTAACGTCTTCTTCACGGCTCGGAGAAATCATGAAGCTTTTTGCTCATGAAGCCATTCATAGTTCTCGGAAGTTCAGACAAGGTAAACTAAAGCCATCTTACAAAAGATTTTTTCAGCATCTTACTGAAGAGCAAACTAGCAAGTTTGAGGCTTTGCTTGCAAAGTTAACAACGACTGCCCCATGTTGCTCGCCAGACTTTGATGACGACGACTTTACGACCTATTTTGGTGGCATTTTAAATCAAGAAAAAAGCCCAGATAATCCAGGTAAAAAACAGTTGATTGGAATTCTTACTCAAATTTTTGATCGTTTTATGGTCCATAGTTTAGCCAATATGGCTGAACGTGATTTAAGAATCAATTCAAGAATTTTAGGATATCTTCTTAACGCTCGAATAGAGAATAGAAGTATTTAAGCTAAAAAAAGCCCAGAGAAAAATAATACCGTTAGTAATATATGCAGGGCTGAAAGTATAACTGGTATAAAAGTGGGCTTATTTTTTTTCATGTATATAATACTAACCACAAGACTTATTAAGTAGTTTATGGGATATGTTGCCAAGAAAAAAAGAAATAAGATATGAAAAATTAATACAATTGTTGTTTCCTTTGTATCAAAAGACATAGCTCCAGCAACAATCAAGCCGGGACTAAATGCTGTTTCTATGAGAAAAACGGCTCCTAAAAGTGTGAGGAATATGATAATAAAAAACTTTTTTTTTCGATGTTTATTCATTTTTTTTTCCATAAAATTTAGAGATTTTACCCACACGTGCTCTTTTCTGAGTTGGTCCTAAATAACCTATCATCCATTTTTGAAAAATATCATTATGAACAAGTTTATTTTCCTGATATTTTCTATCTTCGCTGTGAGTAGACCATTTTTTTTGATCATTTTCTTCATAATATACCCCTGTTAATAAAAAAATTGTGCAGTCTAAATGGGCGATTTTTATCTATGTCTTTACTTTTACAAACAGACGTCGTTATGTTTGCTGAGATTTTTTGATATTTTACATGAAGACTGCGGGGTGGTGCGCAAGGGTAAGCTAAATGAACCTAGCTCTGCAATTCTAGATGAAGTTCAAGATAAGACTTGAAGAAAAGCTAGGGCATTTATTTAAATTTTATAACAACAAAAGATATGAATAATCTCCTGATATAATAGGACCCATAATTCGTAAATTTTAAAAAAGAAAGATCAGTAAGGGTGAAGAAAGTTTATTGAAGAAGTGAACTTAAATGAAAAATAAGTTTTGTTGTCTTGACAGGTGAGACCACTTTATTTTTTTTACAAAAATTATCTTGTTTTTAAATAATTAATCTGGTAGATAAAAAAATTATAATTAAAACATTGATTAACTTACATAAATAACGGTGTCCAAATGCATATGTCTCCTAATATTTCAAATGGTCAAATCATTAAAACTTGGAACAAAGGCTCTCAAACAATAAAAGCTGTTCAATCTGAAAAAAGTATTCTTTTTTCAGTGATTGAAAATGGACATGAAAATATCATTACAGAGGATTTAATAGAAGGTTTTCCTGCAAATGCTAGAAACAGCATCGAAGTTAGCAAAGCTTTTTTATCAGGTACTTATTTAACAACAAGTAAATTAGGTGACGGTAGTTATAAGTTATACATTATGCAGGGTGGCTTAGGCGGTGCGAATATCATTAACCCTAAGCGCGAGTTTGGAAAACTCTGGAAAAACGGAGTTATTCCATACGAAATTGATATAGAAAACTATCCTGTTAGCGAAATTGGTCGAGCTGAAATTTTAGCGGGCATACAAATATGGAACATTGCAAACACAGGTTTTCGTCTTATACCAAGAACAAGTGAAAGAGATTATGTAGTGTTTGGTGAAGATCCTGAAGCATGTTATTCAAATGTTGGTCGCGTAGGAAAAAAACAATATATAAATTGCCATTTAGAAAACAGAGCTTTTAATAAAGGGAGTATTGCTCACGAAATTGGACATGTGATAGGTTTTTTTCATGAACATATGCGAAGTGATAGAGATAATTATGTCACTGTTCTTTCTTCTGACAAAAATAATTATGCTAAAAAATCTGAAGAAAATGTATTTGGCAAATACGATTTTGATTCTATCATGCATTATCCCTATCGAGACAATGAAATGATTGAAAAAAAATTTGTTAAAGATTACTTTACAGGTTCTAAATCATCTCCTGGACAGAGAGAGAATTTAAGCTCTACTGATATTGCTGCAGCAAAATATTTGTATCGCTTTATAAAAAATAATGATTCATATATTCCAGAAAATGCCAATTTGTCTCCTCAGGAGTTACAAAAGGAAAGCGCCAAGCCTGTTTATATGAAGCTGTACGAAAGTGGAGTCAAATTTTTTAAAAATAGAGATTTTTCAAATTCTCAAGCTCATTTTTCAACATTACTGTCAGAGTATTCTAGTTGTTTAAGAAACGATGCAAAAATTGAGATACAAAATTATATAAAAGCATCTAGTGATATTATTCAATTATTGAATAGAAATAGCAATTTGTTTCATTCAAATAGTCCAATTCATAGTAAATTATTTGCAGCTCTTTCTTACCTTTTGCAAAATGAGAATGATATTCCAAGTGTGGCCTCTAAATTTAAATATGTCATCGGAGAAATTGTGAAAAATTATAAGAATAGCCTTTCTAAAAGCGAATCGTCTGAATCGTCGTGTGTTATTTTGTAATAAACAAAGAGCAATTAGCAATTTAAATAGGAACTTTTCCACTATGAGTGCTATGAAAACCTAAATATGAGAGCACTGTACGATAGGCATCGTATACTCAAGGTTAGGTTTTGTTTTTAAAAAACTAAGTTTTTTCTGAGGAAGAATTTATTAAGTGAATGACTTCTTGGACGGTCTTGTGCGACTCAATGGGGTGTCTGAGTGGCTTGTTTAAAATAGGTATGTAGTGGTTTGAGCGTCCAACCTTTTCTTTCTTGATGAATCCTGTGTCTTCCAAATCAGCAACTATTTTTTGAACGGCTCTCTCTGTAATCCCAACTTTGTTTGCCACTTCACGAAGAATCATTTCTGGATATTTCGCAAGGAGTATCATGACGTGTCCGTGGTTAGTGAAAAAGGTCCAGGCGCCATCAGTTTTCTTAGAAGTGAGTGATGATTTATCGCTAGACTTACTTGTTTTTTGAGTTGTCATTATATAACCCGCAGAAATTAAAAGTATTTTTAATATCTTTCTTCAATCATAACAACTGAAATTTTAAAAATATAGGGTAAATTTATAAAAATTAAATAACGAACTTGTATTTGCGAATAATATTTCGTATATTGGTGGGATTCAAGGAGCGTATCACCAATGTCATTCTATTCTTACGACCAAGTTTTGCTTTTAAGCTTACCTTTATTGTCTAATTTGTTTGGTTTAGCATTAACCTACGGCAAAAGCTCGAAGACCCTGCCTTTTGTTCTTACATTTCTGAGGGCTGTTGAATTTTTTGGAGCATTTGCACTTTTGCTCTATGTTTTT
>JAIXXU010000282.1 GCA_027490595.1 Pseudomonadota bacterium | reverse complement strand
CAAACTTGATGAACAGCGCTTAAGCCACCGAGAACAGCCATGTTTTGAATTGTAACGTGACCTGCCAGTTGTGTTCCATTGGCAAAGATATTTTGGTTTCCTACACGACAGTCGTGAGCAACATGTGCATATGCCATGATCAAGTTGCCATCTCCCAAGCTTGTGATGCCGCCTCCTTGGACGGTTCCTGGCTGGATTGTGACGTATTCTCTGATAATATTCCGATTACCAACTGTAAGTTTTGTTTCTTCACCCTTATACTTCAGATCTTGAGGAGGATTGCCTAAGGCTGCAAAACTAAAAATTTGGTTTTCTTCCCCAAAATGGGAGTGTCCTTGCAAAACAACATGGGAATGAATGCAGGTGTTTTTACCAACACGGACATTTTTTCCAATGATGGAGTAAGGACCAACGGTAACCCCATGGTCTAGCTCAGCACCTTGCTCAATGATAGCTGTGGGGTGAATTTGAACCGATGAGCTCATTTTAATTTTCCTTAATTTTTTTTGTCAGAGCTATAGAGAATTTAGCATCAGCTACAAGCTCTGTTTCACAGTAAGCTTTACCTGAAAACCAGTAAAAAATTCCGCGACTTTTTTCTAACGTAACATCATATTGAACAGTTTGACCAGGACGAATGGGCTTCCGAAAGCGTGCGCTTTCCACGCTTGATAGTAAACCAACTACATCATTTGCATTATTTTTATCGTTCTTTAGTAGCAAAAGAGCTCCTGTTTGAGCCATGCTTTCAATAAAATAAACCCCAGGATAAATGGGATTATTAGGAAAATGTCCTTCAAAAACAGGGTAGTCTTCAGATATAAATTTGCTTGCAACAACTCTTTTTAATTCTTCAAATTCATGAACACTATCAATCAGAAGTAGTGGATACCTATGGGGGAGAAGTTCTTTTATTTTATGTTCGTCCATTAAGACATTTGTTCTTGTGGACATAAAATTATTCTCCTTCTTTTTTATTACTAATATGTGCTTTTAAGATTCGATTCAGTACTACGTAATTTTTTGCATATTCTTTTTGAGGACGGGCTGGAGTGCCTTGCCAAATCTCACCTGAGGGCAAGTTTTTGGAAACACCTGATTGAGCGGCGACAGTGGTGTTGTCTCCTACCTTAATATGTCCACTAATACCAACCTGACCTGCAAGTACGCATCGATTTCCAATGGTGGCAGAGCCTGCGATACCAGTTTGTCCAGCAATAAAGCAAAATTCCCCAACACGAACATTATGGCCAACCATGACAAGATTGTCTATTTTTGTTTGACGTCCAATAACTGTGAATTCCAGTGTTCCTCTATCAATTGTAGAATTTGCTCCAATTTCTACGTCGGATGCGATTTCTACGCCACCTAAATGAGGAATTTTTACATTTTCATCGGCAGTGGGTGCAAAGCCAAATCCATCAGCTCCAATGACAGCTCCAGGATTCAAAATACAGCGATCGGCAAGTGAGCAACCCTCGCGAACAGTAGAGTTCGGGTACAAAATACAGTCATCGCCAATGGAGCAGCCAGCTCCAATAAAACATCCAGGATAGACAATAGTATTTTTACCTATTCGGGCACCTGGGCCAACAAATACAAAGGGAAAAATAGTACAGGATGGGTCGAGAGTGGCAGAAATATCAATATAGCTTTTGTCGCTATGTCCACTGAAGGGGTGTTGTGGTTTAAAAAAATGTTGGGCTACTTTTGCAAAAGCTGCATATGGATTTTCACAAATAATAAGGTGTCCGGAAAAAGCGGGCTTCAGTTTTATACTGTGTTCTTTGGAACATAAAAGACCGCCAGCTTTGCACTTGAGAGCATCTTCAAGATATTTTTCTTGAGCTAAAAAAGAAAGTGTTTTTTCGTGAGAGTGGGTGAGAGGAGTAATCCCTTCAAACTCTGAAGGACCTTGTCCAAGAAACAATTCACACTTTATTTTTTTTTGGATATTCTCAAGAGACAGGGGCATTACTTTTTATCCTTTTTGAATTCACTGTTGTATTGTGTAACTACGTCATTAGTAATATCTGTTCCGTTAGCTGCATATAAAAGAACAGCAGCGCTTTTATCAAAAACTAGATCAAAGTTCTTTTGCTTTGATATTTTCTGAACAACAGATTGAATATTTTGAAAGATTTTTTGAAGAGCTGTGGCTTCACGTTGTCTAGCTTCTTGTTCAAATGAAATTTGTGCTTGTTGAAAAGCTTGAAGTTTAGTTTGAAATTCTTTTTGTTTTGTTATTTTGTCTGCATCGCTCAAAACTGACTGTTGAGCTTGAAAGTCTTCTTGTAGTTTTTTGAGTTGATTTTGTTGATTCATAAGCTCTTGTTTTTTGGAAGTAACTTCTTTTTCGATTTTTTGTCGTGCTAACTTTCCATCATTTGTTTGAAGAATTGCTGATTGAACATCAACAATGCCAACTTTTAAGTCGTGCCCTGATTTTTCAGCTGCAAAAACAGAAGAAAAACTTGTTGCCATAGAAAGAACTACTAAGGTGAGGAAAGATTTAACCATAAAACGTTTCATAATATGTCTCCAAAAAAAATTAGGAACCAGCGCCAAAGCTATCAGAACCAATAGTAAAGACAAAATGAGCCTTGCCAATTTGTCCATCGTTTATAGGAAATGCCCATTCAAACCGAAAAGGGGCAACGGGAGATTTCCAACGAAATCCAAAACCAATATCGTACTTGACGTTAGATAGAACAAAGTTATCTGACTCAGCTAAAACTGCTCCTGCTTCGCCAAAGCTGACAAACCTTAGCCCCGCTTCTGCAATAATAGGGATAAAATACTCAATACTTGAATATAAACTACGATTCCCTCCATAAATTAAAGGGATAACTTGGCCACTGATAGGTGAAATTGCAACGGGAATGGATGGTCCGATAGATTCTCCAGGGCTGGAGTAACCCTTCATAAAATAAGAATTTCCAAGGGATAATCTTTTCCAGTAGGGGATAGTTTCAGCTCCAACGGTTGGGTAAACATATTGTGGAATAAAGGTAAACTTAAAGTTGGTTTTGTAGTTTTCAGTGTAAGAAATGGGGAAATAATAGGCGAGATTAAGTGATGATTTTCCATAGTTATACTGACCTGCAAAAACTTGAACAGCAAGAGCATTAGTGGCGTTTCCGTAAAACCCTTCCGTAGGATCTAGATTATTATCTGTAGCATCGTAAACTAAAGCTTGAGTGAGCTCTTCTGTTCGTCCTGATTGAAAAAACTTTGCTGTGAGAGGTACGGAAGGGCTGATGTCGTAGTCTGCAAAACTATAGCCCATATTGAAACGAAGATTCTCAATAATTTCTCTCCCAATAAAACCACTTTCAGTGAGTGTTTTTTGAGTTAAAAAGGCTTGTGCTATTGAATTCGACGTTGAAATACTTTGTACTTGTTTTTGATAAGAAACAGACAAACCATATCCCCATGGTCCATCAAATATACTTGGGTTTGTAAAGTTAAGACCTAACGTATAATTAAGTTCATTCGAAGATTGGGGGCTGGGACTCAATTGAACATTTGCACTAATTGCATAAGCTTTTCCAAATAGATTTTTTTCTTGGTATTGGCCAGATCCGAAGAACGTTACGCCTGAATTTCCAGAGGAGTTTGGAGATGCTCCAATGGACGCTTGCAAGCTTCCTGTTCCTTTTTCTTTCACAGAAATGCGAACATTTATTTTATTATTTTCTTTGTCTGCCTCTTGTACCAGATTTACATCACCATCGAAAAAGCCAAGTTTATTTATTCTCTCTTTGCTTTTATCAAAGTTTGTTTGATTAAATAATTCTCCCTCAGCAATTTTCAGCTGTCTTCGAATAACATTATCTCGAGTTTTAACGTTTCCTTCGATGAAAAATTGACCAAAATAAGCTTTTTCGCCCTTGTTAATATTGTAGGAAATATTAAAAAGTTTATTTTTTCGATCGAGCGTAAATTGAGGATAAACGTAAGCAAATGCATAGCCATGATCACCATAAATAGTTTTGAGGGTTTTCATGTCAGAGTTAAATTTTGAAATACGATATAAATTGTTTTCAAGTAGAGATAATTTCTTTTTAATTTCCTCTTGGGGTTCAATTAAATCACCAGTAATTTCAATTTTACCGATGTGGAATCTTTCTCCTTGTTCAATAGAGTAAGTGACATCAATATCTGATTTGTTTTTTTCAAAAATGCCTACAGGAGCAGATACGGTGGCTTCAGCATATCCGTTTTCGCGGTAAATGTAGGTTAGATTTTGTTGGTCTGTAAGGGTAAATTCATCTTTAAACACGCCGCTAGAGGAAAAAAATGACATCCAGGAAAAAGGTCTTGTTGCCATAAAGTTACTAAGTTCGGCATCACTAAAGTATTCGTTGCCAACAAAGTTTACACTCCGTACATAAATTGGGGAGTTTTCAATTACTTTGAAACAGAGAACGACAGAACCAGTGTCAGTTTCTTCAAACACGTAGGATGCTTTGGCAAGATAGTATCCTTTTTCTATGTATGTTTGCTCAATGGTTCTTAAATCTTGAGAAATTTTTTTCTCATCAACAATGGTGTATTTTTTGCTAACGATTTTGTCTTTGAGAGAATGCGAGGAAACAATATCAAAACCATTGAAAGTAATGTCTGCAATAGTAGGCTTTTCTATCACTTTTATGGATATAACGCCCTGACTTTCTCTTGTCACTTTTACATCATGAAAGTAACCCAAGCCGTAAATGGTTTGTATGTCTTTTGCAAGTGTTTGGGGATCTAAGGATAAGCCCGGCTTTGTGGAAATAGTGTTTAAAATAGCTTCCGTAGAAATTGTTTTATTTCCGGATACTTTTATAAAGGATATCACTTCCCCTTTTCCAAGGCTTTCAGGTTCCGCGCTTAGAAGGGTCAGAGGTCTGGATTCTGCAACAGAGTTGATTGCCAGTCCCCCTAAAAAGAATGTGAGGATCCAGGGGAACTTCTTTTTTGCTGTCAATTTCTTTATTATCACGAAAAACTCTCTTAAATCCACGTCAATTAAAAACAAACTGATTGTGAACTATTCCCGATCTCTTAGAATTGTGCAAGTCGAAGGGGATTAAAAATGAGTGTCTGATAAAATTTGACCATCTCGGAGACAGATTTGTCTTGGGAGAGTTGCCGCGAAATCTTTGTTATGAGTTACAACTAAAATAGTGGTTTTTATCGTTTTGTGTATTTCCAAAAACAATTCATGTATGTCTTTTGCGTTCTTCGAGTCAAGATTCCCTGTGGGCTCATCGGCAAGTATTAACTGTGGATTATTAATAAGAGCTCTTGCAATAGCAACTCGTTGTTGTTCGCCTCCGCTAAGTTGGCTTGGATAGTGGTTTTTTCTGTGTTCAATTCCAACTTTGAGCATTAACTTCTCGGCTTCTTTGGTAGCTTCATGGTGGCTTTTATTGGAAATTAGTCCAGGAATGATGATGTTTTCTAAAGCTGTAAACTCAGGTAGAAGATGAAATTGTTGAAATACAAATCCCAGATTTTTATTCCTAAATAGACTAATTTCTTTATCTGAACCATTAAAAGGGTTTTTGTTGTTGATTAAAATTTCACCTGAAGTGGGAGTGTCTAGAGTTCCCAAAATTTGAAGCAATGAACTCTTTCCCGACCCGCTTTCCCCAACTAGGCCAATGTATTCTCCTTGTTGAACGCTGAAGGAGATGTCATTTACTGCGGAGATAATCGTTTCACCAACTCTATATTTTTTGAATAAGTTTTTGACTTGAAGTGTAATCAAGTAAGTATCCTCCCTATTTCTTTACTGATAAAATTTCAATAATATTGAATTTCTGTGTTTGATAAGCAGGCCAAAATGCTGCGACAAAAGAGCATATGATTGTAGTGAGTATGATAAAAAATAAATCAGAAATATGAAAAACAATCGGCAGTGACTGGGAGGAATATGGTGATGTTAAAATTGGTAATTTGTTCGTATATATAAGAAAAAGAATTGTTCCACCTAAAATAAATCCTCCGATAATTCCGCATATTCCTATTATGATTCCTTTCCAAATAAATAATTTATATAAATCTTTTTTCTCAAAGCCAAGGCTTCTCAAAATAGCCATGTCTTTTATTTTTCTTCGAACGGACATAGAAAGAGAAATTGTTATGCTAAAACAGCCAACAACAACAATCATGGCAAGCATAAAAATCATGCCATAGTGCTCAAAAGTAAGAGCCTTTAGGAGAGATTTGTTTGGCGTAGTCCATGGTTCTGCGTAAAGGTTAAGTTTTGCTAAGTGTTTCTGTAAACTATCTGAAATTTTTTGGGCGTTCATAGGATTTTTAAGTACCACAAAAAAACCTTGAGAATAATCTGAATCTGATAAGATTGAAAAGAATGTATGTTGAGAGCTAAAAATTTTCTTTTTATCATAAATCATTCTTCCTGTATTTAAATTACCAGCAACAACAACAGGAATTTGATTAGGAGAAAAACCTGTGAATCCTCCTTGAAAATTTGGAGATACCAAAGTGATTCTGTCTCCAATATTAATATGCAATTGATCTAAAATGTCTTGTCCAACTAGAATCGTATTAAACGTTAATTCATTGTTTTGAAAATGAACACCTACTTTTTGTTCTAACAGCTCTGTTTCATCAGAGTCGTTTAAAATGTTATTGACATCAAAAGGTTGGTACTTTGATTTTGGATCGATTCCTTCAAGTGAGGCAATCATGACACCATCTGATGATTGAATAATGATGTCTGATTGATAAAAGGGGGAAATATGAACGATTTCTGAGGAAAAATTTTTTATTTTTTGAATTAAATTCTCGGCATCAGCGGGTGCAATGTCTGTTCCTGGTTGCGGTTTTAAAATGAGATGAGCTTGTGATTGAAATATGTTTTTTTCAATAGATTCAACAAATCCTGACATGACGCTAATAACTACTAAAAAAGCGGCAACCCCAATTGTAATCCCTGATAGGGGAACCAGAACTGAGACGGCCGATCCTTGTTTAAGTTTTTTCTGAGAAATCCAAGAAAGCAGAAGGTATCGTTTAAGAATAAAAAAGAGGGCGTAACTAGGCCTCGTTGAAATCATCGCGGCTATTTTTGTGATGAGATTGTTTTTTATCATGGCTTTTCTTCATTTGTTCAGCAGCTTTTTTTGCGCATTGGTGGATTGAACTATACATGTCATTGGTTTTTACAGTAGTATCACCATGGAAACTCCCGTCATCCCAAATGATATGAGCAATTTGCTCTTCTCGTTCTTGAGAAAGCGTCCAGCGCGTTTTTAGTGTGTGAAGAGCGAGTGGGGAAAGTCTTTCTGAGGTTT
>JAIXXU010000053.1 GCA_027490595.1 Pseudomonadota bacterium | reverse complement strand
TTCTGTTTGAATTTTTTGCATCATCGAATCAAGAGAGTCTTCTAGTTGTTGAGTACCTTGGCCAAATGAATTTGAAACGTTGTCAATATTGAAGTTACTTACAGCTGGATTAAACATAGTGTTATCTCCTTCAAAGAGGGGGCTGGGCTCGCTCATCGAGTCCTTGCTTTTTATGAAGCAAGACTCATGCCAACCATTTCAAAGTTTTAGAAAATGAGGGACATAGGGTTTGGCATAGATATTGCTAATAGAGAAAAAGTAAGACTTTTTCTCTATTAGGAGGCTTTTATGACAATAACTCACCAAACCACTGCACACAAAACAACCAATTCTGTGCGCGGTGTTTCGTCAAAAACAGCATCAGCGGGCACATCTTTAAAGATCGATAAAAAGAGTTCTCCAAAAAAAGCACCTCATTCTCATGAATCTATGAATGAGGCTTTGAAAGAAGAGTTTATAAAAATGAACGCTGCTTTGGCTCAAAGCAAAGCCACTGTGGATAAGAATGAAGCCGTAGATGCTAACGTGGGCTATTCTCACACTGTGGATAACACTGACCCCAAACACTTTTCTTTTGTAGCTTCTTTGCTCGATGCCCCAACAAAAGCGCCATCAGAGAATGTCCTGAGTGTTTGTATGGGAGATAACGCTCAAAAACTAGTATTGGAGCTTGCCGCGATAACAGTTCAGTCCTACCAAAATTACATGGATGAAATTAATACGCTCATTAAAATACCTGAAAAATTATCCTTTACTCTATGGAACGTCTACACGTCTGCCATTGAAAGTCATGCTGAAGCTCAACAAAAAAAATTGGATGATCAGGTTCAAAGTGCTATTGAATCGGCAAAAAAAGCAGCAAAATGTGGGATTGCTGGTGGCGTAGCTGAGGCTTTTGCAGGTTGCTTGGTTATGGCTCTTGGTATTTCCGCCACTGCTGCCAGTGGTGGGGCTCTTTTTGGCTTGGCTGTCCTTGGAGTGGCGTCGGGAGCTTTCATGGTTGCTGATGGTTGCACTAAAGTCTATGAAAACGGCAAGTTGCTGAGCAAAACAGAGGAAATGTCCATTGATGAATCGTCCCCAAAAGCAAAGCATGACTCTTTGCAGCTAATTTTTAGGGATGTGGAAAAATTTCTGAATGAAAACTCTGCTTACATTCAGCACGGTATTTTTGGTGCCATGGCAGGTGGTGATAACAACAAGGCTGAATTGGGTGAGACCATTTTTGATTCCCTCAGCATGCTAATCATGGCGGCGACAGGAATTGGAGAAGCTTCAACAGTAGCTGTAGAAATGTCAAAAGAGGCTGGTGAAATGACTATGAAGATCATCCAGTCGATAATGATGAAATTACTCAACTCTTCCTTGATGTTTGCGGGAATTATCGGCAATATTGTGCACAGATACGGTGGAGGAAAAACTGCTGATATTGGAGATCACAAAAGAATTATAGATTTCTGGTCAGCGTTGAGCTTAGGTTATGTTGGTATTGGTTTATATAATATTGATCAGGCAGGTGGAGGAGGTCAGCCATGGTCTGATCATGCAACACTTGGAGATCAATTATACGCTAAAAGTCCTTATTTATATGCCGTCATGACTACTCTCTTTATGTTAGTTGGCTCAGTTATTAGTGTATGGCTTGAGAAAAGGATGGTTTATCCGGAATATTTTGGAGCTCTGGAAAAAAACCAGATTTTGACTAAAGTACGCGAGATTGGCCACAGTTTTTCCTTTCAAACGTTAGCGTCTCAGTCAACAAAAGGAATAACCCAGTCCATACAGAATTTATTTCGAGCCCTCCAAAATGGGGTAGACATGGAATCAAATGCTGAAATTCGAAAATTACAAGAAGAAATGCAAATTATAGCAAGCACTATGGAGGCCATGACGAAGGACAACACAAGGTTGATTAACCTGCTGTCAAAAAATGGCATGAATTCTGCTTCACAAAATTTGGGACAGTTTTTTAGCAACTTGCAGCAGATGATTATCAGCAATGGTCGTGCTGTTCAAAATGCTTACAATTAAACAAGAATGTTGAGGTGAAAAATGAGACACGATAGCAGCCAAAACGTAGCAAACAAACCAAGCCAAGTTAACCCAAGAAACTCTATGCCAACGACAACGTTTTCAAAGACGTCCACTGTCGATTCCGGTGTTCAAGACGATATTTCTAACCATGAAGCCCAATCAAAAAATGCTGAAAAAAAGGCAAATCAATTTAAAATGCAAGCAAATGCAGCGAACAAGAAAGCACTTGTGACGGCTCATGAAGATGAGCTTAAGTATGGCTTAACTGCCCAAAGAACAAGACAACAAGCTGTGGATCAATTTTGTTTTGTTCCCCAAGTGCTTGGCACTGAATCTCAAAAAGATCCTTCCTCTTCATTGCAAAAAGGACTTTCTGGTTCCAAATCTTCCTCTTATGTAAATTCAACTACAAACCCAGTTGCTGTTTTATTATTGGAGTTTATGAATGAGGTTTCAACCACTCTTGAATCTATCAACCTTGCAAACTCCTTTGCTAGCAACGAACAATATTCTAAAAATTTAAACGTCATAAGTGACCAAGTGGGTGTATCGAATGACAGAATTGAAGTCGCACAAAAGGAATCAGAATATGCTTCGGATAGTGAGAAAACAGCGGCGATGTCAAACATCATGACAGCTCTTGGTGGTGCAGGTTCAGGCTTGGCAGCAGCCTGGGCTGGACGAGGATTTAACACTGGTAACCCTGAGAGTTTGGGCACAGATGGAAATACTATGGATACGCTGACAAACTCTAATGTTGCACAGGGACTTGGTGATACTGATGCTTACAACGCGCTTAGCACCAACCCTTCCAATTATTTTGATCAAGGTGTGAAAGTTGAAGCAATCAATGGCTTAGGTGACAATTTGACGTCAGAATTAGGTAAGGATGGTATCAAACTGAATATAGAAAATGTAGATATGCTTGCCAATGAAGTCAATGATCTCACGGCCCAATTTGAAAGCCAGGATAGTAAGCTTAAGCCTAAAGACTTTGCAAAGAAGGTGGGCGATCTTGTGGAAACTGCAATCAACGACAAAAGCCGAGGAACTGAAACATTCAAAGAATCTCTTCAAGCTAGAGATAAAGTTAGGAGTGACCTACTCAGATATTCAAGTGAAGAAATTTCTGGGATTGGCGGTAACTCGACTAAAGTTGGCAGTGAAAAACAATTCCCCAGGGACTTTGGCAACTGGGACAAAAAAAGTGTGATTTGGGAGCAAGAGGTTCCAGGTGACAATGGATCATCTCCTGAACGTGTTGTTCATGTTCTGATGCCTTCAACAAATCCTTATGATGTTCGAGTATTTTCCTATGGAACTCGTTCTAAAACCCTTACTTCCGAGAATTTCAGCATAGAAGGTGAAGGGAATAATTTGATCAAGCAAAAATTAGCTATTGAGCTTCAAAAGCCTGGTCAACTTTCTAAATTACTTGGCCCAAATGATGGTATTTTCAGAGTTCACAATGTTGAAGAGAGTAATTTGACAGATATTCAGCGGCAACAAAAAAATGCTCAAGCTTCATTTCTTGAGGTCATCAACTCAAAGGAATTTAAAGATTTAGCCAAATACCATCAGCAAACTAAACTTTTAAAAACAAGCGAAGCTAGGGCAAACAGCTTCATGAAAGCCAAAAATGCTGTCAAAGAGAAAAATGACAGGCTACGTCAACATTACGGCTTCATTTCGCAGACTTCTCAGGCTTTTGCCACTATGTTAAACGCTGGTGCTAATATGATGCAAACAAGCATGCAAAGCGTTATTACCTCTAAAAATGCCAGCGCGAACAAGCTCAACAACTTACTACAGCAAGTGAATCAGGCATCCGATACCGTGAGAACGTCAAGCTCGCGTTCTCAGCAGGCTGCTGATGGTGGTCTAGAAAAAGGAACTTCATCGGTTTCTGGCCTAATTCAACAAGCTGGTCAGGCCTTAGGGTCTATCAACCGTACTTGATGTACTTCAACTCCAAATACTTTTACACAAGGATCTCCTCATGGTGGCCGCAGCAGTTCTTCAAACTCTATCGACTTCTTCTGACAACTCGGCGGCGGCATTGCCTTCCAATGGCCCAAAAGTTGACCTTGAATCTCTTGTGGAAAACCTAGATTCAGCGAGCAGTGGAGATGTTTCTGCCTTTCATTCCACGGTGCAAAATGCCATCGCCCAGAACTCTTCCCTGCTTGCTCAAGTTAACGGAGCTTCTCAGGGGAGTTCTCCTAAGGATCTTCTTTTAAATACTGTGGATAATGTTCAAAAAAATCGTGTTAGGACCTTTGAAATTATGTCCAAGACGGACGCCTTTTCACCCGCTGATATGCTTGAGCTCCAACGGGTTTCTGAAGACTACCTGATCACGACTCAGTTTTTGAGTAAAGCTGTGAATATTGCTGTAAAAGATATTGATACTCTTGTTCATATGCAGTAACTTTATTACATGAAAAAACATTACAGGGTTCAGCTTCAAACCTTGGTAAAAGTAAACAATACCCATATTCAAAAAGAAGAGAATGAAATTGCCAAACTGATAGGACAGCGTCGAAAACTTGTTGAGGAACTTGGGCAAAAAGAAAAAAAAATCCAAGAAATTGTCCATGAACGAGATTACTTCAAAGTGAATTACTTTAAATCACTTCCAACCAAAACCTTTGGCACAGAACAAATCAATTTTTTTCGCAATAGCTTAGAAATATTTGAGTCACGCGTTATGGAGGCAAGAAGAGAAAGGCAAAAAGTAGTTCAAAACATTGAAGAAACCGATAAGAACCTAAAAAAGCACCGTGACTCTCTAA